>NZ_JBEPBI010000036.1:0-52979 GCF_040299045.1 Streptomyces sp. NPDC001027 | reverse complement strand
GCGGGCGGCGACCCGACCGGGCGGCGATCGGCGCCGCCCTCGCGACCGGGGCGACCATCGCGGCGTACACGGTCGTCGACGGCCTCGGCGTGCGCGCCTCCGGCTCCTCCCTCGGATACATCGCCTGGCTGATGGCCGCGCAGGGAGCCGTCGTCCCGGCGTACGCCGTCCACCGGTGGCGCGGCCGGACCCTCGCGGTCCTGCGCCCCTTCGCCGCCCTCGGCCTGCTCGGCTCGGCCCTCTCCGTCCTCGCGTACGCCCTCGTGCTGTGGGCGCAGACCCGCGCCGACCTCGCCCCGGTCGCAGCGCTGCGCGAGTCGTCGGTGCTGGTCGGGGCCGCCATCGGGGCGCTGTTCTTCAAGGAGCGGTTCGGCGTGCCCCGTCTCGTCGCCGCCGGGCTGCTGGTCGCCGGCATCGGTCTGATGCTCCACCAGGGCTGACGCCCGTCGGCCCCGGGCCGTCCGCTGGGTGCGGCCGCTCGCTCCGAGGCGCACCCTGGAACCACAGGCTTCGGAGGTGACCGTCATGACGCACACCGCAACGCGCACCACAGTCGGATGGCATGTCGAGCTGGAGTTCGAGGAGGACGACCGGCACACGCGCGCGGTCGCGCTGGTGCGGCTGCCCGACGGGACCGAGGTGCGGTCCCAGGGGCACGCCAGCCGGCACACCGTGGACGCGGACCAGCCACGGGTCGGCGAGGAGATCGCGGGCGCCCGCGCGCTCAACGAGATCGCCATGCAGCTGCTGACCAAGGCGCACACCGAGATCGACGACGCCTCGGGCCGGACGTCGCACCCGATCAACGTGTAGACCCGGCGCCCGGCACGCGCCACCCGCATCCGCCACACGACATCCGCCACACGGCGTCCGGCGCCGCGATGCCGCTGCCGCCGTCACGCCGTCGGCGCCGTCAGGGGGTCGTCGCGGTCGCGGTCCGCAGTGCCCGGAGCAGGGCCTGCGCTCGCGGGTCCGCCGTCACGCTCGTCCGGAAACCGTTGGTGACATAGCCGAAGGCGATCCCCGACTCCGGGTCTGCGAGGCCGAGGGCGCCGCCGCGGCCCGGGTGACCGAAGGCGTCGGGGGACAGCAGCGGGGAGGCGGGGCCGTGCAGCATCGGGCCGAGGCCGAACCGGGTGTTCACCACCAGCACCCGGTCCGGTCCCGCCGACTGCTCGCCGCGCGCGAGCCGCACCGTCTCCGGCCGCAGCAGCCGCACCCCGCCCTCCACGTCGCCGATCAACGACGCGTAGAAGCGGGCCAGACCCTCGGCCGTCGCGACGCCGTTGGACGCGGGCAGCGCGGCGGCCCGGTACGCGGCGTCGTTCTCGTCGGGCGGCGGGGTGATCGCGGCGAAGGCGCGGCGGGTGAGGGAGGCCGGATCGGCGTACGCGGCGATGACGGCGGGCTTGGGCCGGGTCCGCAGCGCGCCCTTCTGCGCCGGCGCCTCCGTCTGGCCCACGCGCCCTGCCCGCCCGCGCTCCGCCGCCGGCAGTCCGAGCCACAGGTCGGCGCCGGCGGGCCGGGCGATCTCGTCGGCGATCCACTCGCCGACCGGCCGTCCGGTGATCCGCCGCACCAGCTCGCCGGTGAGCCAGCTGTAGGTCTGCGCGTGGTAGCCGTGGTCCGTCCCGGGCTCCCAGACGGGGGCCTGCGCCGCGACCGCCGCCGCACCGAGGTCGGGGTCGGCGGCCTCGGCGGGCGTCAGCGGCCGGTCGAGGACCGGCACGCCCGCGCGGTGCGCGAGGACATGCCGTACGAGGGTGCGCTCCTTGCCGGCCGTCTTGTACTCGGGCCAGTACGCGCCCACGGGCGCGTCCAGGTCCAGCTCGCCGCGCTGGTGCAGCAGCAGGAGCGCGGCGGCGACCACGCCCTTGGTCGCCGAGCGCACGATCTGGGCCGTGCCCCGCTCCCAGGGGGCCGTGCCGTCGACGTCCTTCGTGCCGCCCCACAGGTCGACCACCTTGCGGCCGTCGCGGTAGACGGCGACCGCCGCGCCCCGGTCGCCGAGCGCCTCGAAGTTGCGTGCGAACGCCTCCCGGACCGGCTCGAAGCCCTCGGCCACCTCGCCGTTCACGTCCACGCCCGCACGTCCTCTCACAGATCGCCTTCGACTGACCGGGCAACGCCCGGGGCGAGCCTGCGATTCCGTCGTCCCGTCAGCCGAGAATGATCGTTACATCGATGTTGCCGCGCGTGGCGTTCGAGTACGGGCACACCTGGTGCGCAGCGTCCACCAACTTCTCCGCGAGGCCCGGGTCCAGGACGGGCAGCGAGACGCTGAGCGCCACCGCGAGCCCGTAGCCCTTGGTGCTGTTCGGGCCGATCCCGACCTTCGCCGCCACCGTCGACCCCGTCAGGTCGTAGCCCGCCCGGTTGCCGACCAGGATCAGCGCGTTGTGGAAGCAGGAGCTGTAGCCGGCCGCGAAGAGCTGCTCCGGGTTGGTGCCGTCGCCGTCGCCGCCCAGCTGCGGCGGCATCGCCACCTTCAGCGCGATCTGGCCGTCCTGACTGGTCACGAACCCGTCGCGGCCCCCGTGCGCGGTGGCCTCGGCGACGTACATGATCTTCGTCGGACGGGTGTCGGCGGTGCCGGCCGTCCCGGCGGTCTCTTTCGTGCCGACTGCGGCGCCCTCTGTCACGGAGGTCCCTCCCCAAACATCTTCCCCAATTACATCGTGCACAAGGTACCGGCCGGTAGGTAGGTGCGTCCCGGCCAGGGCGAAGTAACCCGCGGTAACTTCGGTGCGGGCCGCGGATCTGTGCGGCCGGCCGGACAGAACGGCCCCGGAGGCGGTCCTTTAGCGGGCGCGGTCCGTCGTCGGGTGTGCGCGCTCGGCGAGACCCCACAGCTCCTCGCGCAGCCGCGCGACCTCCGCCGTCTCCAGTCCCGTCGACGCGAGCAGCGACGCGGGGACGCGCTCCGCCCGCTCCTTCAGCTTCTCGCCGGGCCCGGTGCACGCCACCAGCACCGAGCGCTCGTCGTGCGCCGCACGCTCCCGGCGCACCAGCCCCGCCGCCTCCAGACGCTTCAGCAGCGGCGACATCGTGCCGTAGTCCAGCCGCAGCGCCGACGCCAGGTCCTTGACCCTCGTCTCGCCGCGCTCCCACAGCACCAGCAGCACGAGGTACTGCGGGTAGGTCAGGCCCAGCTCGTCCAGCAACGGGCGGTAGGCGGCCGTCATCGCACGCTGGGCCGCGTACAGCGCGAAGCACAGCTGCTCGTCGAGGAGCAGCAGCGAGCGGTCGGCGGCGGGTTCCTCGTCAGTCACGCGCCCATTGTCGCGGAGCGCGGGTCGAACCCGAAGGGCAGCTCCAGGCGATGGGCGCGCATCAGGGCGTCGTCGGCGAGCAGCTCGCCCGTCGCGCCGTCCGCCGCGATCACGCCCTCGCTGAGGACCAGGGCGCGCGGGCACAGCTCCAGGGCGTACGGCAGATCGTGCGTGACCATCAGCACCGTGACGTCCAACGCCCGCAGGATGTCGGCCAGTTCGCGGCGCGAGGCGGGGTCGAGGTTGGAGGACGGCTCGTCCAGGACGAGGATCTCCGGCTCCATCGCGAGGACCGTCGCGACGGCCACCCGACGCCGCTGGCCGAAGGAGAGGTGGTGCGGAGGACGGTCCTTGAACTCCGCCATGCCCACCTGCGTGAGCGCGTGGTCGACCCGCGCCTCCAGCGCGGCCCCCTTCAGTCCGGCCGCCGCCGGCCCGAACGCCACGTCCTCGCGGACGGTCGGCATGAACAGCTGGTCGTCCGGGTCCTGGAAGACGATGCCGACCTTGCGCCGGATCTCGGCCATGTGCCGCTTGTCCACGGGCAGTCCGGCCACCGTCACCGTGCCGGTCCCGCCGGTCAGGATGCCGTTGAGGTGCAGCACGAGGGTCGTCTTGCCGGCGCCGTTCGGCCCGAGCAGCGCGACCCGCTCCCCGCGCGCGACGCTGAAGTCCACGCCGAACAGGGCCTGGTGGCCGTCGGGGTAGGCGAAGGCGAGGCCGGCCACGTCGAGGGAGGCCGGCACGCTGGAGGGCGCCGTCGCGTCGGGGGAGCTCGTCACATCGGTCATAGGGCCCATCCCAGCACGCAGACGACGAGAGCGGCGCACGGGAGGGTCAGCGCGTACGACCACTGGGCCCGGGACGCGGTCACCTCGTCGATCACCGGCATGGAACCGGCGTACCCCCGGCTGATCATGGCCAGGTGGACGCGTTCGCCGCGTTCGTAGGAGCGGATGAAGAGCGCGCCCGCCGACTTCGCGAGCACCCCCCAGTGCCGCACCTCGCGGGCCTCGAAGCCGCGTGACTCCCGGGCGATCCGCATGCGCCGCATCTCGTCCGTGATGACGTCGCCGTACCGGATCATGAAGGAGGCGATCTGCACGAGCAGCGGCGGCAGTCTCAGCCGCTGCAGCCCGAGCAGCAGCTCGCGCAGTTCGGTGGTGGACGCCAGCAGCACGGACGCGGCGACGCCCAGGGTGCCCTTCGCCAGCACGTTCCAGGCGCCCCACAGTCCGTCGACGCTGAGGGACAGCCCGAGGACGTCTGTCCGCTCGCCCTCCGCCACGAACGGCATCAGCACGGCGAACGCGACGAACGGCGCCTCGATCAGCAGCCGCTTCAGCAGAAGGCCGGCGGGCACGCGCGCGCGATGCGCGACGGCGGCCAGCAGCAGCGCGTACAGGCCGAACGCCCACATCGCCTCCCGGGGCGTCGACACCACGACGACCACGAACGCGAGGACGGCGGCGAGCTTGGTGTGGGGCGGCAGACCGTGCACGGGCGAGTGCCCGTGCAGGTAGAGCCGGTGGGCGTGGCCTGCTCCCATGACCGTCAGACGTTCCCGACGGCCGTGGGCGACGCGTCGGCGCCGCGTCGCCTGCGCACCGCCCAGAACACCGCGCTGCCCCCGACGACGGTCGCGCCGACGCCGATGACGCCGGCGAGGCCGCCGGACAGGCGGGCGTTGGTCACGTCCTTGACGCCGTAGTCGGCGAGCGGGGAGTCGGAGGTCGCGTGCTTCTCGGTCTTCGCGTCGATGCCCTTGTCCGCGGCGACCTTCTCCAGACCGTCGGGGTTCGCGGAGGCGTAGAAGCTGACGAATCCGGCCAGCACGAGGGAGGCGACCAGGCCCGTCGCCCACAGCGTGCGCCGGGACGTGCGCGCCGCCGCCGGCACGGCGGACCCGGCGGGCGCGGCGTCGGCCGCCGGGGCGTCGACGAGTTCGCCGTTGACCCGCAGTCGGAGCTTCTGCCGCAGGTCGCGGGCGCCGTGGACCAGATCCGGCCGCACCGCGAGCACGGCGCCCACGGTCAGCGCGGTGATCACGGCCTCGCCGACGCCGATCAGCACATGCACGCCGATCATGGCGGTGGCGACCTTGCCGATGGCCACGTCGGTGGTGCCGCCGATCCAGTACAGGAACGTGAAGGCCACGGCGGCGGCGGGAACGGACAGCAGGGCGGCGACGAAGGACGCGGCCGTGACGGACCGGCGGCTGCGCGGCAGCACCTTCACCAGGCCGCGGAAGACGGCGTACGCGACGACCGTCGTCACGACGGCCATGTCGGTGACGTTCACGCCGAGGGCGGTGAGTCCGCCGTCGGCGAAGAGGACGCCCTGCATGAGCAGGACCACGGACACGCACAGGACCCCGGTGAAGGGGCCCACGAGTATCGCGGCGAGGGCGCCGCCGAGCAGATGGCCGCTGGTCCCCGCCGCGACGGGGAAGTTGAGCATCTGCACGGCGAAGATGAAGGCCGCGACGAGGCCGGCCAGCGGCGCCGTGCGGTCGTCGAGCTCACGACGCGCACCGCGCAGGCTCACGGCGATGGCGCCGGCGGCGACGACCGCGGTCACGGCGGAGGTCGGGGCGTTGATGAATCCGTCGGGTACGTGCACCCGACGATGATAGTGGCTTGATGCGAACGGTTCGCAAGAGCGAGGACCTTGTGCATCGAAGCGCGTCGCAGTGCGCCCCCGCCGGGCGCGACGCATCGCACAGATGAGATATGCCTGCTCGAAGGAGCGGGTCGCGGAAAATGTGGGACATTGGAGGGGAGTGGACGCACAGCTTCCGCACAGGTCACGCTGCGTGAGAGGGTCGGCCGATGTCTGTAGTCGAACAGTACGCGCGAGCCCATATCGTCACGGACGCCGACCAGGTCGACGAGGAACGGACGGCGGTTCCCGTCGTCCTGCGCTACGACCCGGACAGCGACCCCCGCTCGGTGCGCGTCGGACTGCCCGACCGGCACGAGTGGACGTTCTCCCGCAACCTCCTCGAACAGGGCCTGCGCGCCCCGGCCGGCACCGGAGAGGTCCGGGTGTGGCCGTGCGGGCGGGTCCAGGCCATCGTGGAGTTCCATTCCGCGCACGGCGTCTCGGTCGTCCAGTTCGAGTCGAAGACCCTGGTGCGGTTCCTGCGCCGCACCTACACGGCCGCGGCGCATCAGCGGCCCGTCAGCCACCAGGCGTACTGATCACGACCCCGGCCGTCAGCCGCCTGGCGTACGGAAACACGCTCCCGGCCGTCAGCCGCCCAGCCGCAGCAGCGACGCCACGATCGGGCCGGCCGTGTCCCCGCCGTGGCCGCCCGCCTGGACGACGCCCGCGGCCGCGAGGTCGCCCCGGTAGGCGGTGAACCAGCCGTTGGGCTTGTCCTGGTTGTCGACCTCCGCCGAGCCCGTCTTGGCGCCGTAGTCCGGGCCGAGGCCGGACATCGCCTCGGCGGCCGTGCCGGCCGCGGCGGTGTAGTTCATCAGCTCCCGCAGCTGGGACAGCGTGGACGCCGACATCGTGCGGGACGCCTTCGCCAGCGTGCGGTGGTCCACGGACGGGGCGACCAGGTACGGCTGGTGGAAGGAGCCCGACTTCACGGTCGCGGCGACCGACGCCATGTTCAGCGGGTTCATCCGAACCCCGCCCTGGCCGATCAGCGAGGCCGCCATCTGCGCCTTCGACTGCACCGGCACCGAGCCGTCGAAGGACGGGACGCCGATCGACCAGTTGTTCATCGACAGACCGAACACCTGCTGCGCCTGCTTGGTCAGGCTGTCGTCGTCCAGCTCCGGCGCCTGGCTGATGAAGGCGGTGTTGCAGGAGCGGGCGAAACTCGCCTTGAACGAGCCGCCGGTGATCTCGAAGTCGTCGTCGTTGTGGAACTTCCAGCCGCCGTAGGTGAACGTCTTCGGGCAGGGGTGCGTCTTGTCCGCCGACGCCAGTTCCTTCTCGATGAGCAGCGACGACGTGACGACCTTCATCGTGGAGCCGGGCGCCAGCGAGCCGTTGAACGCGGTGTTGAAGCCGTGACCGGCGTTGGCCACCGCGAGGATCTCGCCCGTGGAGGGGCGCAGCACGACGACCGACGACTTCGCGGTCTTCGCCACCTGCTGTTCGGCGGCCGCCTGGAGGGCCGGGCTCAGCGTGGTCTTCACGGTGCCCGGCGTGCCCTTGCTGAGCTCCAGCAGCGTCTTGTCGGAGGCCTTCTTCGCCTTGGCCGCCTTGCCCCGGACGACCTGGAGCTCGACGCCCGCCTTGCCGCCGGCCTTCTTGCCGTACTTCTCCCGCAGTCCGTCCAGCACCGGCGCCAGGGAGGGGTACTTCGCGACCGTCAGCTCGCCGCCGGCGCGGTCGACGGCCTTGACCGGCGGGGTGCCCGACGCGCCGGTGACGAGCCGGTCGCCGTCCTGCAGGTCCGGGTGGACGACCGAGGCGTGCCAGTCGACCTGCGCCTTCCCGTTCTTCGGATTGCGGACCACGGTGAGCGCGCTGGCGTACGACAGCGGCTTGCTGACGTCCTTGTACGTCACCGTGCCCTTCACCTTGAACGGGACCGTGGCGCCCTTCGCCTCGCCGGCGCTGAGGGCGACGCCCGTGACATGGGCGTCCTTGCCGTAACCGGTCAGCAGGGCGGACGCGGCCGCGGAGTCGTCCGTGGCGGCGGCCGCCTGGGCCACCTTGCCGCCCTGCCAGGCCGTGAGGAACCGCTCGGCCACGGTCTTGGCCTCGGCCGCGGACGGCGGATCGGCCCTGACCCGCGGCGCCTGCCTGCCGCCTGCGGCTGCGGCGGAGCCGTCGTCGGCCGCCGCCCCGCCGTACAGCGCGTAGACGCCGAACCCGGCGCCCGCGACGACGACGGCGATCATGCCGCCGGCCACGGCGGGACGCCGCTTGCTGCGCTGCTCTTCGACGCGCCTTCTCTTGCCCACTGCGTGCGATCCTCCGGATCCCCTGGGGCTTCCCCCCGCCCCGCTGCCCTCGTTGCCCTCACCGACCCCAACGACGGCAACAGCCTAGAGTCCCGTCGCCGGGGAGTGACGTCATAGGTGACGTCGGCCACTTCGGTTCCGGTTCAGCCGGCCCGCAGCACCTCCGCGACGATCGGCCCCGACGCGTCGATCCCGTGGCCGCCGTCCTGGGTCATCGCGGCGGCCGCGACATCGCCCCGGTAGCCGGTGAACCAGCTGTCGGAACGGGCCTGACCGTCGACCTCGGCGGAGCCGGTCTTCGCGCCGATGCGACCGCTCAGCCCGGCCATGACCTGGGCGGCGGTGCCGCTGGTCGCGGTCCGGTTCATCATGGAGCGCAGCTGCTGGACGGTGCTCGGCGACAGCCCCTTCGCATGGGCCGGGTCGCGCCCGTCGAGGCTCAGCGGCACGATCACCGGCTGCCGGAAGGCGCCGGTGATCGCGGTCGCGGTCACCGAGGCCATGTTCAGCGGGTTCATCTGGACCTTGCCCTGGCCGATCAGGCCGGCCGCGGTGTCCGGGCCGGCGGAGACCGGGACGGAGCCGTCGAACGACGGGATGCCGGTCTGCCAGTCGAGGCCGATGCCGAACCGGTCCCGGGCCTCGTTCGTCAGCGAGTCGTCCTTCACCGAGTCGGCGAACTTCACGAAGGCCGTGTTGCAGGAGACGGCGAAGCTCTTGGAGAGGGTCGCGCCCTCGTCGGCCTTCATGCCGGTGATGTTCTTGAAGGTCTGGCTCTCGGAGACGGCCGAGGACGGGCAGGGCGCGGGTCCGTTGGCGGTCGTCAGCCCGTTGTCGATGAGGGTGGCCGCGCTGACGATCTTCATCGTGGAGCCGGGCGCGACCTCGCCCAGGAAGGCGGCGTTCCAGCCGTCGGTGCGGTTGTTGGCGACGGCCAGGACCTCGCCGGTGCTCGGCTTGACCGCCACCACCGACGACTGGGGGTACTTCTGGACCGCTTTCTCCGCCGCCGCCTGCACGCTCGCGCTGAGGGTGGTGGGCAGCTTGCCCGCCTTGCCCTCGGCGAGCGTCAGCAGCGGGGTGTCGGCGGTGTCGGGGGCGGCGTGCCGGATCGCCAGCTCGATGCCCGGCGTCCCGCCCGCCTTCGCCCCGTACTTGCTGCGCAACTGGTCCAGGACCGGCCCCAGCGAGGGGTACTTCTCCTTCGTCAGCACCTTGCCGTCCCGGTCCACGGCCTCGATCGACGGCG
The DNA here is from genome assembly GCF_040299045.1 of Streptomyces sp. NPDC001027. Classification (NCBI taxonomy): domain Bacteria; kingdom Bacillati; phylum Actinomycetota; class Actinomycetes; order Kitasatosporales; family Streptomycetaceae; genus Streptomyces; species Streptomyces sp. NPDC001027. The sequence goes on along the minus strand of NZ_JBEPBI010000036.1, from coordinate 43,527 downwards.
CCGACGAGTCGCCGGTGACCAGGGTGTCGTCCATGTTCTTGAGCGCGGGATGGACGACCGACGGCTGCCAGTCGACCAGCGCCTTGCCGGTGGTGACGCCCCGCACGACCGTCAGCCGGCTCCGGTAGGCGAGCGGCTTGGACTTCCCGCCGAACGACACCGTCGCCTTCACGGCGAACGGCACGCTGTCGCCCGTCCGCTCGCCCGGGGTGATCTTCACGCCCGTGATGTGCGCGGCCTGACCGTACGAGGTCAGCAGCGGCCCGGCCTTCGCCGCGTTGTCAGTGAGACCGGCGGCGGCCGCGGCCTGCCCCTTCTCCCAGGCCGCGAAGAACGCGGCGCTGGTGTCCTTCACCTCGGAGTCGCTCGGCGGTCCGCTCTTGACGGCCACCGGCTCCGCGCCTCCCGGCCCGCCGCTGCCGCCGGTGTCGCTCAGCGCGTTCACCACGTTGTAGGCCCCGTACCCGGCCCCGCCCACCATCACGGCGAACACCGACCCGACTATGGCCGCCTTTGCCCCCTTACGCATGTTCCGCGTCCTCCCCGTCGTCCCCGTGGCGACCCTCGCGAGTCGTTTCTGAACGCGTTCAGAAATGCGCGCTCAGCCTCACAGTAAGCGCTGACGGCGCACCCGGGGCGGGAGTTTCCGCAATCGTTAGACCCACGTGTCCAGCCACATCCGTGAACGCCAGTCGTCGATCGGGATGGCCTGGCCGGTGTAGAGGGGCCAGAAGTAGATGAAGTTCCAGGCGATCAGGAGGACCAGGACGCCCGCGCCCGTGGCGCCCGCGACGCGGCGGGTGTCGCTGGAGCCCGGGGGACCGACGAGCGCGCCGATCATCATGGCCACGGCCAGACACAGGAAGGGCAGGAAGACGACGGCGTAGAAGAGGAAGATCGTGCGTTCCTGGTACATGAACCACGGCAGGTAGCCGGCCGCGATGCCGCAGGCGATCGCGCCCGCGCGCCAGTCACGGCGGAACAGCCAGCGCCACAGCACGAACAGCACCGCGAAACAGGCCGTCCACCACAGCAGCGGAGTGCCGATGGCCAGCACCTCGCGCGCGCACTTCTCGCCCGCGTCCGTCGGACAGCCGTCCGCGCCGGGCGCCGGGGACTCGTAGAAGTAGGAGACCGGACGGCCGAGGACGAGCCAGCTCCACGGGTTCGACTGGTACGTGTGCGGCGACGTGAGGTGGGTGTGGAACTCGTACACCTCGTGCTCGTAGTGCCACAGGCTGCGCCACCAGTCGGGGAGCAGCCACGTCCAGCTGCCGCCCCTGCCGTCGGTGGCCGCCCAGTTGCGGTAGTAGCCGCCCTTGCCGTCCGTGGCGGACAGGATCCAGCCCGTCCACGACACCAGGTACGTGACCAGCGCGACCGGCACCGTCGCCAGGAACGCGAAGCCCGTGTCCCGCTTCAGCACCGCCAGGTACGGACGCCGGGCCCCCGCCACCTTGCGCGAGCCGACGTCCCACAGCACCGCCATCACGCAGAACGCGACCATGATGTACAGGCCGTTCCACTTCGTGCCGATGGCCAGGCCCAGCATCAGGCCCGCCCCCCAGCGCCAGGGCCGCCACCCGATGCGGGTCGTCTCCGCGAGGTGCGCGTCCGGACGGCAGCAGCCGTCGGCGTCCGGTTCGAGCGCCGCGGCGAGTCGCGCGCGGGCCCAGTCCCGGTCGGCCACCAGACAGCCGAACGCCGCCAGCACGAAGAACATCAGCACCCCGTCGAGCAGGGCCGCCCGGCTCATCACGAAGTGCAGTCCGTCCACCGCCATCAGCGCGCCCGCGAGGCAGCCGAGGAACGTGGAGCGGAAGAGGCGGCGGCCGATCCGGCACAGCATCAGCACGCTGAGCGTGCCGAGCACCGCCGTCATGAACCGCCAGCCGAACGGATCGAACCCGAAGAGCAGTTCGCCCAGCCCGATCACGTACTTCCCGACCGGCGGATGCACGACGTACGCCGCGTCCCCCGGGATCGGGACATGACCGCCCGAGGAGAGGATGGCGTCGTTGGCGTTCTTGTCCCAGTTGACCTCGAACCCGCGGTGGACGAGCGCCCACGCGTCCTTCGCGTAGTACGTCTCGTCGAATATCACCGCCCTGGGGCTGCCCAGATGCCAGAACCGCAGCACGCCCGCGAACAGCGTGACCAGCAGCGGACCGAGCCAGGACGACCAGCGCACGATCCGGTCCGCCCACCCGTACGGGACGCCGAGCGCCTGCCACAGCCGCGGGCTGGGCTGCGCGAACGGCGGCAGCAGGCGCTCCCGGACGTCGGCGGACGACTGCGCCGGCCAGCCGAAGCGGCGCAGCCGCTGCTGCCACGACGGCCGCCGGTCGTGCGGCGCCGGGTCCTGCCGGTAGTCCGTGGAGTCCATGGAGGACGCGGTACTGGTCACCGCGCCATCGTAGGGAACACGTCTGTGTGAGTCCCGTGTCTCTCCCCCTGCGAGGATGGAAACGTGACAGCTACGCCCCGAACCGCCCCCGGAGTCCTCGTCCTCGCCGGCACGCCGATCGGCGACGTCGCGGACGCCCCGCCGCGCCTCGCCGAGGAACTGACCGGCGCCGACGTCATCGCCGCCGAGGACACCCGCCGACTGCGCCGGCTGACCCAGGCCCTGGGCGTGACGCCCAAGGGGCGGGTGGTGTCCTACTTCGAGGGCAACGAGACCGCCCGCACACCCGAGCTGGTCGAGGAACTCGTCGGCGGCGCCCGGGTGCTGCTGGTCACCGACGCCGGGATGCCCTCGGTCTCCGACCCCGGCTACCGGCTGGTCGCCGCCGCCGTGGAGCGGGACGTCCGCGTCACCGCCGTCCCCGGCCCGTCCGCGGTGCTCACCGCGCTGGCCCTGTCCGGGCTGCCCGTCGACCGGTTCTGCTTCGAGGGGTTCCTGCCGCGCAAGGCGGGCGAACGGCTGTCGCGGCTGCGCGACGTCGCCGACGAGCGCCGCACGCTCGTCTACTTCGAGGCCCCCCACCGGCTCGACGACACCCTCGCCGCGATGGCCGAGGTGTTCGGAGCGGACCGGCGGGCCGCCGTCTGCCGTGAACTGACCAAGACGTACGAAGAGGTCAAGCGCGGCCCGCTCGGCGAGCTGGCCCGGTGGGCGGCCGAGGGCGTGCGGGGCGAGATCACCGTCGTCGTCACCGGCGCGCCGGAACGCGGGCCCGAGGAGCTCGACGCGACGGAGCTGGTCCGGCGTGTGCGGGTGCGCGAGGAAGCGGGCGAACGCCGCAAGGAGGCCATCGCGGCGGTCGCGGCGGAGGCCGGACTGCCCAAACGCGAGGTCTTCGACGCGGTGGTGGCGGCGAAGAACTCCGGCGCGCTGTGACGGGTGTCCCGGTCCCGCTGTGACGGCTGGTGCCGGGGTGTTGTGAACGGGCTCACACCCCCTCTGAGCAGGGCGCATGTCGTCTGAGCGTGCGCCCCATGCGCGGGCAAAGGACCCCGGGCCCTGGGGCAAGGGACACCCAAATCGGCTTCAACAGTGCACAGGTCGAGTGCATTCGCCGCGGGGGAGGCGTCCACTGGACGACGGGACGTGAACCGTCCCACCAGCGGACCACGGGAGCGGTCATGAGTGACATCACAGGGCAGACCGGCCTCCGCGGCGGCGCGAGCGCCGTCGTCAACGAGTCGTACTCCTTCGCCTGCATGCGCTGCGGGCACGGCTGGGAACAGTCGTACGAGATCGAGCACCACACCGACGCCGACGGCCACGAGTTCGTCCTCTACGTGGCGAACGGGCGTGTCGTGCCGTCGCCGCTGAGCCGGCCGGCCTGCCAGAACTGCGACGGGCACATCGTGCGCATCATGCGGGCCGGTCAGGTCTCCTCGGTGCTGAGCGCCGCCCGTCAGCGCAAGGCGTCCCCGGCCGGACCGGTCCAGGCGCCGGTGACGGCGGCCGAGGGACAGCCCGAGGCGCAGCCCGAGGGGAGCGCGGAGGGGCAGCCGCTGCACCACTGGCACCTGTCCGACCTGCTGCACCCGTTCCGCAAGGCCGGCTAGCCGGGAGCCGGCCGGGCAGGGCGAGCCCCTTCCGTAGGATCGGGGCATGTCTTCGAACGCCGGCGACCGCGCCGACAAGAGTGCCGCGCCGCCGCTTCCGGCCCCCCTCGGGGCGCCGGTCGCGGACTCCCACACCCACCTCGACATGCAGTCGGGCACGGTGGCGGAGGCCCTCGCCAAAGCCGCGTCGGTCGGCGTGACCACGGTCGTCCAGGTCGGCTGCGACGTACGCGGCTCCCGGTGGGCGGCCGAGACGGCGGCGGCGCACGACAGCGTGCACGCCGCCGTCGCCCTGCACCCGAACGAGGCGCCGCGCATCGTGCACGGCGATCCTGGGGGAGCGGGATCCCGCCAGGGCGCGCGGACGCCGGGCGGCCCGGCGGCGCTCGACGAGGCGCTCGCCGAGATCGACCGCCTCGCCGCGCTCCCGCACGTCAAGGGCGTCGGCGAGACGGGCCTCGACCACTTCCGCACCGGCCCCGAGGGCAAGGACGCCCAGGAGAGCTCGTTCCGCGCCCACATCGAGATGGCCAAGCGGCACGGCAAGGCCCTGGTCATCCACGACCGCGACGCCCACGCCGACGTCCTGCGCGTCCTGAAGGAGGAGGGCGCCCCCGAGCGGACCGTCTTCCACTGCTACTCCGGCGACGCCGAGATGGCCGAGATCTGCGCCCGCGCCGGCTACTTCATGTCCTTCGCCGGCAACGTCACCTTCAAGAACGCCCAGAACCTCAGGGACGCCGTCGCCGTGGCGCCCGCGGAGCTGCTCCTGGTGGAGACCGACGCCCCGTTCCTGACGCCGGCGCCCTACCGCGGACGCCCGAACGCCCCCTACCTCATCCCCGTCACCGTGCGCGCCATGGCCGCCGTGCGGGGCGTCGACGAGGACGTCCTCGCCGCCGCTCTCGCCGCCAACACGGCACGCGCGTTCGGGTACTGACCCGCACACACGCGTCGAACACCACACTCGGTAGCCGCGCCACTTTGGAGAGTGACCGTCGCTCCGCTAGGTTCTGGGGGCCCGATCCGGACCCCACCCCTGGAGTGTCGGCGTGAGCAACTCGCAGTACCTCGAGTACGGGACCTACGGCGGCGGGACGCAGGTCGACCTGCACAACGCCGAGACGGTCGCGTACGGCGTGTACGCGGCGCCCGGGACGTACGACGACACGTACCGCCCCTCGTACGAGGAGTTCGCGGAGTACGAGGAGAGCGCGGCGGACGGGGCGCACGAGACGTACGACGCGCACAGGCCCTACGACGCGCAGCCGGCCCGGGCCGAGCCCGCGCGGACGCTGCAGCTGACCGAGCCGGTGCTCCCGCTCCCCGAACCGCCGCCGCCCGCACAGGGCACGGGTCGGCGGGCGGAGCGCCGGCGCCGGGCACGCGACGCCGAGCGCCCGGAGTCCGCGGTGCGCAGGCTGCTCCCGCAGGCCCTCGTCGTCGCGTTCCTGGCCGGCGGCACCACCGCGTTCGTCGCCGACGACAAGGCGGTGGAGCTGACCGTCGACGGCAAGCCGCGCACCCTGCACACCTTCGCCGACGACGTGGGCGAACTCCTCGCGGACGAGGGCGTGCGGGTCGGCGAGCACGACGTGGTCGCACCCGCCCCGGGCACGGACCTCGCCAGCGGCGACGAGATCACCGTGCACTACGGGCGGCCCGTCCGGCTCACCCTGGACGGACAGCGACACGAGTGGTGGACGACCGCGCACACCGTCGAGGAGGCGCTCCAGCAGCTCGGGGTGCGGGCGGAGGGCGCGTACATGTCCGTCTCGCGCTCCCAGCGCATCGGTCGCGCGGGGCTGGCGCTGGACGTGCGCACCGAGCGCTCCGTCACCGTCATGGCCGACGGCCGGGCCCGCACCATCCGCACCAACGCGGCGACCGTGCGCGAGGCGGTCGCGGCCGCCGGGATCACCCTGCGCGGCGAGGACACCACCTCCGTCGACCCCGGCAGCTTCCCGCGTGACGGCCAGACCGTCACCGTGCTGCGGATCACCGGCGCCGAGGAGGTCCGCGAGGAGCAGATCCCGTTCCACGTGCGCCGCACCGAGGACCCCTCGCTGTTCAAGGGCGCCGAGGTGGTCGAGCGGGCCGGGCAGCCCGGACTGCGGCGCACCACCTACGCCCTGCGCTCCGTGAACGGCGTGCGGCAAAAGCCCCGGCGGATCCGCGACGAGATCGTGCGCGAGCCGCGCGAGCAGCGGGTGAGGGTCGGGACGAAGCCGCTTCCGTCGTCGGTGCGGGGAGCCGACGGCCTGGACTGGCGCGCGCTCGCCGCCTGCGAGTCGGGCGGCCGGCCCGGCGCCGTCGACCCGTCGGGCACCTACGGCGGGCTCTACCAGTTCGACACCCGCACCTGGCAGAGCCTCGGCGGCAGCGGACGGCCCCAGGACGCCTCGGCGGCCGAGCAGACGCTCCGCGCGAAGAAGCTGTACGTGCGACGCGGCGCGAGCCCCTGGCCGCACTGCGGACGACGCCTGCACGGCTGACAGCGCCCCACGCCCGCCGGAGTGCGGGGGCGGGTGTGCGGCCCCGTACCCTTGTGCCGTGAGCAGCAGCCCCCCCTCCGACGCCCTCCTGGGCCCCGCCGACATCCGTGAGCTGGCGGCCGTCCTCGGCGTGCGGCCCACCAAGCAGCGCGGCCAGAACTTCGTGATCGACGCGAACACCGTCCGCCGGATCGTGCGCACCGCGGACGTCCGGCCCGACGACGTGGTGGTCGAGGTCGGTCCCGGGCTCGGCTCCCTCACCCTCGCCCTGCTGGAGGTCGCCGACCGGGTCACGGCCGTCGAGATCGACGACGTCCTGGCCGGCGCGCTGCCCGCGACGATCACCGCCCGCATGCCGCAGCGCGCGGAGCGGTTCGCGCTGGTGCACTCCGACGCGATGCATGTGACCGGGCTGCCGGGCCCCGCCCCCACCGCGCTCGTCGCGAACCTGCCGTACAACGTGGCCGTGCCCGTGCTGCTGCACATGCTGGAGACGTTCCCGAGCATCGAACGCACCCTGGTCATGGTCCAGTCGGAGGTCGCCGACCGGCTCGCCGCGGGCCCCGGCTCGAAGGTGTACGGCGTGCCGTCCGTGAAGGCGAACTGGTACGCCGACGTCAAGCGGGCCGGAGCCATCGGCCGCAACGTCTTCTGGCCGGCGCCGAACGTGGACAGCGGGCTGGTGTCGCTGGTGCGGCGGTCCGAGCCGATCAGGACCACGGCGTCCCGGCGCGAGGTCTTCGCCGTCGTCGACGCGGCCTTCGCCCAGCGCCGCAAGACCCTGCGGGCCGCGCTCGCCGGCTGGGCGGGGTCGGCCGCCGCCGCCGAGACGGCCCTGGTCGCCGCCGGGGTGTCCCCGCAGGCGCGCGGCGAGGCCCTCACCGTCGAGGAGTTCGCCCGGATCGCCGAGCACCGGCAGCAGGACGCCGCGTGAGCGCCGGCGTCACCGTGCGGGTGCCCGCCAAGGTCAACGTGCAGCTCGCGGTGGGCGCGGCCCGCCCGGACGGCTTCCACGACCTGGCCAACGTGTTCCTGGCGGTCGGCCTGTACGACGAGGTCACGGTGACCCCGGCCGACGGGCTCCGCGTCACCTGCGAGGGCCCGGACGCGGCCCAGGTGCCCCTGGACCGCACGAACCTCGCGGCGCGGGCCGCGATCGCCCTCGCCGAGAGGTACGGCCGCACCCCCGACGTGCAGGTGCACATCGCCAAGGACATCCCGGTCGCCGGGGGCATGGCGGGCGGCAGCGCGGACGGCGCGGGCGCGCTGCTGGCCTGCGACACGCTGTGGGGCACCGGCGCCACCCGCGACGAACTCCTCGACATCTGCGCCGAGTTGGGCAGCGACGTGCCGTTCAGCCTGGTCGGCGGGGCCGCCCTCGGCACCGGACGCGGCGAGAAGCTGACGGCCCTGGAGACCGGCGGCGCCTTCCACTGGGTGTTCGCGATGGCCGGGCGGGGCCTGTCGACGCCGGCGGTGTTCCGCGAGTTCGACCGGCTCACCCGGGGAACGGACGTCCCCGAACCGGTCGCCTCGAGCGCGCTCCTCGACGCCCTCGCGGCGGGCGACCCCGACGCCCTCGCGGCCACCGTCTCCAACGACCTGCAGCCCGCCGCGCTGTCGCTCTTCCCGGAACTCGCCGACACCCTGGACGCGGGGCGCGGGGCGGGAGCGCTGGCCGCGCTGGTCTCGGGCTCGGGCCCGACGACGGCGTTCCTCGTCCGGGACGCGGAGTCGGCGCGCAAGACGGCGCAGGCGCTGCAGGCGTCGGGCACGTGCCGTGCCGTGCGCACGGCGTCCGGGCCGGTGCCCGGGGCGACGGTCGTCTGAGGCCGTCAGGCCCGGGATCTCACAGGGCGTCGATCGAGGTCAGGTCGATGTCGATGTCGTACGGCACGCTGAGCTTGACGTGGTCGTGGTGGATGCCGGTCAGCGCGTAGGTGCCGGTGGCCTCGCCGCGTTCGTAGACCTGGACGACCGGGTGGTCGTCCTGGCCCGCCATGTCGACGAGCCAGAAGTGCGGGATGCCCGCCGCCGCGTACTTGTGCGGTTTCGTGTCGCGGTCGCGCGCCTCGGAGTCGGGCGAGACGACTTCGACGGCGAGCAGCACGTCGGCGGCCTTGAAGTGGGTCTGACGCCGGTCGGCGACGGCTTCCGCGCGCACCACGGAGATGTCCGGTTCGGGGCCGTTGCGGCTGTCGATCACGACGGTCATCTCACGCTTGATCTTCAGCTCGGGCGGCGCCGTGCGCCTCAGGCCGCTCATCAGCATGTCGATGGCATCAGCGTGGAAGATGCGCTGGGCACTCACGAAAACCAGGCTCCCGTCGATCAGCTCGGTGTGCGGCGGGAGATCAGGCAGCGTGAACAGGTCGTCCACGGTGTAGCCGTCCTGCGGCGGCACCGGCCACTGGACGACGCGCTTGACGGACTCGGCGGTCATGGTTCCTCCCATGGACGGGATCCTGCTGCCCGTCCTCCACGGTAGCGGCCTGATCGCGATCACGTCATCACAAAGAGTGACCCTCCGGTCGCGCCCGGCGCCTCACCCGTCAGGCCGTAGGGTTAAAGGCTGTCCGACCCCGATGCGCAGGAGTGAAATGGCCGTCAATCTGGTCAATGTCGAGAACGTCAGCAAGGTGTACGGGACCCGTGCGCTGCTCGACGGCATCTCGCTCGGCGTGTCCGAAGGGGACCGGATCGGTGTCGTCGGCCGCAACGGCGACGGGAAGACCACGCTGATCCGCATGCTCGCCAAGCTGGAGGAGGCCGACTCCGGGCGGGTCACGCACTCCGGCGGGGTGCGCCTCGGCGTGCTCACCCAGCACGACTCGCTCGACGCGACCGCGACCGTCCGCCACGAGGTCATCCGGGACATGGCCGACCACGAGTGGGCCGGCAACGCCAAGGTCCGGGACGTCCTCACCGGGCTCTTCGGCGGGCTCGACCTGCCCGGCTTCCCGCAGGGCCTGGACACCGTCATCGGCCCGCTGTCCGGCGGCGAGCGCCGCCGCATCGCGCTCGCCAAGCTGCTGATCGAGGAGCAGGACCTCATCGTCCTGGACGAGCCGACCAACCACCTCGACGTCGAGGGCATCTCCTGGCTCGCCCGGCATCTGCGCGAGCGCCGTTCCGCGCTCGTCTGCGTCACCCACGACCGCTGGTTCCTCGACCAGGTCTGCACCCGCATGTGGGACGTGCAGCGCGGCGCCGTCCACGAGTACGAGGGCGGGTACTCCGACTACGTCTTCGCGCGCGCGGAGCGTGAGCGCATCGCCGCGACGGAGGAGACCAAGCGGCAGAACCTGGTCCGCAAGGAACTGGCCTGGCTGCGCCGCGGCGCCCCCGCGCGCACGTCCAAGCCGCGTTTCCGCGTCGAGGCCGCCAACGAGCTCATCGCGGACGTGCCGCCGCCGCGCGACAGCAGCGAGCTGATGAAGTTCGCCTCCTCGCGCCTCGGCCGTACGGTCTTCGACCTCGAGGACGTCACCGTGCAGGCCGGCCCCAAGGTCCTGCTGAAGCACATCACCTGGCACCTCGGCCCCGGCGACCGCATCGGCCTGGTCGGCGTCAACGGCGCCGGCAAGACCTCCCTGCTGAGGGCGCTCGCCGAGGCCGCGCGCACCGAGGGCGAGACCCAGCCGGCCGCCGGGCGGATCGCCGTCGGCAAGACCGTGAAGCTCGCCTACCTCTCCCAGGAGGTCGCCGAACTCGACCCCGGTCTGCGGGTGCTGGAAGCCGTGCAGCAGGTGCGCGAGCGCGTCGACCTCGGCAAGGGGCGGGAGATGACCGCCGGACAGCTCTGCGAGACGTTCGGCTTCAACAAGGACAAGCAGTGGACGCCGGTCGGCGACCTGTCCGGCGGCGAGCGCCGCCGGCTGCAGATCCTGCGGCTGCTGATGGACGAGCCCAACGTCCTCTTCCTCGACGAGCCCACCAACGACCTGGACATCGAGACCCTCACCCAGCTCGAGGACCTGCTCGACGGCTGGCCCGGCTCGATGATCGTCATCTCCCACGACCGGTTCTTCGTCGAGCGCACGACGGACCGCGTCTTCGCCCTCCTCGGCGACGCCGCGCTGCGGATGCTCCCACGCGGCATCGACGAGTACATCGAGCGCCGGCAGCGCATGGAGGAGGCCGTGGCCGCCTCCGCCGCCCCCGCCGTCGCGGCGAAGGCCGCTCCCGAGAAGAGCGCCGCCGACCAGCGCGCCGCCAAGAAGGAACTGCAGAAGATCGAGCGGCAGTTGGACAAGGTCTCCGAGAAGGAGGCCAAGCTGCACGACCAGATCGCCGCCCACGCCACCGACTTCGCGAAGGTGGCCGAACTGGACGCCGAACTGCGCGCGTTGGCCGGCGAGCGCGAGGAACTCGAGCTGCGATGGCTGGATCTCGCCGAGGATGCGTGAAGGGTGCGTGAAGACGCATAACGACGGCATCACGGGGCGGTCCTCCCTTGGGAACAGGGGCGGAGCGGCCCCGGAAGCCGTCGGCGCCGGGTGATAGAAAGAGCCGTCCGAGAACCTTCTGAGGACGGCTCCGGGTGGTCACTGGCCCGGAGGCGTGGCTAAAAATCAGTGACTAGGGGGAACACGCCGATGGCCCAGCCGCCCAGTCAGCCGCCGCAGCCCGGCGGTTTCGGAGCACCGCAGGACCAGCCGCACCAGCAGCCGTCGCCGCAGCAACCGCCACAACAGCAGCCGCCGCAGGGCGGCTTCGGCGCTCCGCAGATGCCGCCGCAGCCGCCCCAGGGCCCGCCGGCCCAGGCCCCGCAGCCCGGCTACGGCTACCCGCAGCAGCCCGGCCCCTACGGTCAGCCGCCCCAGCAGCCAGGCCCCTATGGACAACCCCCGCAGCCCGGCCCCTACGGACAGCCCGGCCCGTACGGTCAGGCCGCCGGCCCCTACGGTCCGCAGCCCGGCTACGGCTACCCGCAGCAGTCCCAGTTCCCCGGCGCGCCCGGCGCTCCGGCGGGCGGCCGCAGCCCCTTCAAGGGGCGGCCCGCGCTGGTCGTCGGAGCCGCGGTCGTGGCGCTGCTGGTGATCGGCGGCGCGGTGTTCGCGGTCACGAACGGCGACGACAAGGACCCGAAGAAGCCGGTCGCCGCGCCGAGCGGCGACGACAAGGCCACGACCGGCGCCTCCCCGGTCAACCCCGGCGACGGCGACGGCGACGGCGGCGAGGACCCCCAGGACTTCAACGCGGGCCGCAAGTCCGGCGAGGCGAAGGTGCTCTGGTACAAGGAGGCGCCCGACGCGCCCGCCTCCGGCGCCGACGCCCCCGGCATGTGGATCACCTCGAAGGCGGCCGTGAAGGCCGCCTACAAGCAGGTCGTCGCGTACAACGTGGCGGACGGCAGGCCGTCCTGGCCCGCCCTCACGTTCCCCCAGAAGATCTGCGCGGTCACCCCGCAGCGGACGGCCGACGACAAGGTCGTCGTCGCCTACATGAGCGGCACCAGCGACCGCGCCAAGTGCAACCAGCTCCAGCAGGTCGACCTAGGCACCGGCGTCAAGGGCTGGACCGGCGTGGTCGCGGACGGCGCGCTGTTCGACAGCGCGATCAGCGTCGAACTGTCGCTGGCCGGCAACACGCTGATGGTGGGCCGCTCGCAGTCCGGCACCGCGTACGACGTCCGCACGGGCAAGAAGCTGTACGACAAGCAGAAGTACGGCGACGCGTGCTTCCCGACGGCCTTCGCGGGCGGCAGCCGGCTCATCTCGGTGGCGTCCTGCGACGCGACCAAGGCCACCGAGCACGACGAGATCCAGGAGCTGGACCCGGCCACCGGCAAGGTCAAGTGGACCCAGAAGTTCGACAAGGGCTGGAGCGTCGGCAAGACGTACTCCGTCGACCCGCTGGTCGTCTACAGCACCAACAAGGACAAGAACTCCTGGAACATCTCGACGTTCCAGGCGAACGGCTCCTACCGCTCGCAGGTCGGCTTCGACGAGGACTTCGCCCCCGACTGCGACTCCGGCTTCCTGCAGCGCAACCTCACCGGCTGCCAGGGCACGGCGTCCGACGCCGACACGCTGTACCTGCCGACCGACGCCAAGACCGGTCCCAACGAGATCGTGGCGATCGACCTGGCCACCGGCAAGGAGAAGTGGCGGGTGAAGTCCCCGACGGACGAGGCCATGAAGCCGGTGCGGGTCGACGGCGGGAACCTCGTGGCGTACGTCCAGCCGTCGTACGACGCGCCCGGTCAGGTCGTGGCGATCCCCACGGCGGGGTCCGCGCACAAGCCCGCGAAGCTGCTCCAACTGCCCGAGAGCACGGTCAAGATCGAGGACAGCTTCTACTCCCGTGACGTCGACTGGGTCGGCGGGCGCTTCTACATCTCCACCACCCGGCTGACGGGCAACGACGACACGAAGGAGAAGCTGATGCTCGCCTACGGCAAGTGAGGCGAGCCACCGCCCTCCCGGCTTCCGCCGTCGCCTTCTCCGCCCCGCCTTTCCGGGCTTCCCGAGCTTTCTCCTGAGGTACCCACACCATGACCCAGCCGCCGCCCCCGTCGCCGAACCAGCCCCCGCAGGACTCCGCTCCCCAGGCCGCGCCCCAGGACTCCGTCCCGCAGGACGCCGCGCCGCAGCCGCCCGCGCCGAACCTGTCGAAGGCTCCGCAGCCGCAGCCGCAGCCGCAGCCTCCGGCCCAACCCCCCGCCCCGGTCCAGCCCCCGGCTGCGGGTCAGGCGCCGCAGGCCCCGCCCCCGCCCGCGCCGCCGGCTCCGTCCGGGCCGCCGCAGCCCCAGCCGGGCTACGGCTACCCGCAGGCCCCGGCCCCCGGCGGACCGGGCGGGCCCGCCGCGCCCCCGGCCGGCCCCGGTTACGGCTACCCGGCCCAGCCGGGCCCTCCCGCTCCGGGCCCGTCCGCGTACGGCCAGCCGCAGCCCCACCCTTACGGCCAGCCGCAGCCCCACCCCTACGGCCAGCCGCAGACGAACCCCTACGGCCAGCAGCCGGGCTACGGCTACCCGGGTCAGCCCGGTCAGCCCGGTTACGGCTACCCGGGTCAGCCGACCGTGCCCATGCAGCCGCAGGTCGTCGGGAGCGGCGGCCCGGGCGGTTCCGGCGGCAAGATCAACGCACAGGTGGCGATCATCGTCGCGGCGGTCGTCGCGATCGCGCTGATCGTCGGCGGCGGCGTCTGGTACGCGAACTCCGACAGCGGAGGCAAGAAGGACGAGGCGAGCTCCGGCGGCGCGAACGGCGGCGGGGGCGACAAGGGGGACACGGGCGGAGGCGCCGGCGGCAAGACCTCCGGCGGCAGCGAGAAGGCGCCGACCGACCCCACCTCCGACGTGCTGTTCAAGCTGCCGATGCCGGTGGTCAAGAAGGGCGAGAACGTCGCCGTCCGGGGTTCCTGGCTGACCGACAAGGCGTACGTGAAGACGGGCGTCAACCAGATCACCGGCTACGACCCGGCCAAGGGCGCCAAGCTCTGGTCGATCGCCCTGCCGGGCCCGGTGTGCGAGGCCAGCAAGTTCGCCACCGACGACCACCGCACGGCGGTCGTCTTCCAGGCGAGCACCGCCAAGACCGCCCGCTGTGACCAGATCGCGGCGATCGACCTCGCCGCCGGCAAGCAGCTGTGGAAGAAGACGGTCACCTCCGGCGACTACGCGATCGACTTCGACAACGTCACGGTCAGCGCGAACACGGTCGCCGTGGGCAGCACGGAGGGCGGCGCCGCCTTCGACATCGACTCCGGCAAGGTGCTGTGGTCGCCGAAGCCGGCCGACACCTGCTACGACGCCGGCTACGGCGGCGGCCCCAAGCTGGTGGCGGTGCGCAAGTGCGGCGCGTACGACAACCCCGAACTGCACATCCAGACCATCGACCCGGCCTCCGGGAAGGTGCTCTCCGAGTACAAGCTGGCCACCGGCATCGACTACGCGTCCGTCGTCTCCACCGAACCCCTGGTGGTGGCCGCCGACGTCGGCGACAGCGCCGGGGACGGCAGCGGCATCTCGGACTTCTTCTCCATCGACAACAAGACCGGCAAGCTGCGCACCCGCATCTCGGTGCCGGGCGCGGAGTACGCGGCCGACTGCGAGGGCATCACCAGGATCGAGGCCTGCACGGGCCTGGCCGTCGGCAACGACCGCGTCTACGTGCCCACCGAGGAGCACGACGGCAGCGGCAGCCACGGCCGGACGAACGAGGTCGTCGCCTTCGACCTCGCCACCGGCAAGCAGACCGGCCAGCGCGCGGACGCCGGCGACGGCTACACGATCTACCCGCTGCGCATGGACGGCAGCAACCTGATCGCGTACAAGAGGCCGCCGTACGACAAGGGCGGACAGGTCGTCAGCATCGACGGCGGCTCCTTCAAGGAGACCGTGCTGCTGGAGAACGCGGCCACGGACGCGGTGCACGACCTGGAGACCGGCCTGTCCCCGGAGTACTCCGAGGTCCTCTTCGCACAGGGACGCCTGTACATGTCGGAGGTGTACGTCGACGACGACGCCTCCTCGGGCGGCGACCCCGAGTACCTCGCGGTCGGATTCGGCGCCGCGGGCAGCTGATCGTACGGACCGTCGTGACGGCCCCGCCCCCGAGCAGGTCTCCCGCTCGGGGGCGGGGTCCGCTCATTTATCGTCAACGTCGCCCTCGTGAGAGGAATTTCGGCGATCCGGGCAGTTCTCGCCGGTAGGGGGAGCGCAACGTCGAACAAGCGTGTAGCTTCCGGGGGCATGAAGACAGGGGTGCCGGGGGGCGCCCTTTGTTCGTCCGCGTGGATCCGCGTGGGTGCGTGTGGGTCCGCGTGGATCCCTGTGGGCGTCCACGGGGGGACTGGGGGGTTGCTCGATGGGAGTGCGGCTGATGGTGGTCGACGACCACCGCCTGCTCGCGGAGGCGCTGGCCTCGGCGCTCAAGCTGCGGGGACACCGGGTGCTCGCCGCGGCGGCGCCGGCGGCCGGGGCGGCGGAGCTGGTGATCACCCGCGCCCCCGAGGTGTGCCTGCTGGGCACGGCGGCGCCGGCCGAACCGGGCGTGTTCGACCCCGTCGTGCGCATCAAGCGGGAGCGTCCGCAGGTGGCGGTCCTGGTCCTCGGACCGGTGCCGAGCCCGCGCGGCATCGCCGCGGCCTTCGCCGCGGGCGCCTCCGGCTACGTACGCCACGACGAGCGCATAGAGGGCGTGGAGCGGGCCATCATGAAGGCGCGGGCGGGTGAGGCGGCGGTGGCGCCGCAGCTGCTGCAGGGCGCGTTCGGCGAGCTGCTGAACCCGGCGGCCCAGCCGGACGACGAGGGCCAGCGCCTGCTGCAGATGCTCACCCCGCGCGAGGTGGAGGTCCTGGTCCGCGTCGCCGACGGCGAGGACACCCGTCTGATCGCGGCCGGCATGGGCATCGCTCCGTCCACGGCCCGCACCCACGTCCAGCGGGTCCTGATGAAGCTCGGCGTGGGCTCCCGTCTGGAGGCGGCGGCGCTCGCGGCGCGCACGGGTCTGCTGGACCGCGCGGGGCCGCTGCCGCACACCTCCCGCGAGCGGGCGACGGAAGCGGAGTAGACGGATGAGAGCACGCACGGTCATCGGACGGGGCGCGCGCCTCGGCGTCCTCATGGGGGCGTGGCCCGCGGGGACGCTCGGCCTGCTGTGCCTGGTGGCGGCGTTCGTCTTCCTGGTCGGCGGCCAGTACGGGGCGGCGTGGGCGCTGACGACGGCGGGCGGGTACGCGGCTGCGGGCAGCATGGCGGCAGGCGTCGTCCTCGGCACGGCCATCGGCGCCGCCCTGGCGATCGCCCCGCGCGGCCTGCTGGCGAGGGCCCCGCTGCGCGGTCTGCTGGCGGCGCTCACCGCGGGGCTGCCGGTCGCGGCGCTGCACGTCGCCCTGCTGACCGGGGACGGCTACACCCTGGCGAGCTACCCGCTGTCGACGCACGTCGTCGACTGGGCGGTCATCCTGACGGTCGCCCTGGTGGCGGCGGCGCGAAGCGGCGAGATCGCCGGGTGCGGCGCCGACGCGACGGTGAAAGGGGCGCGTGGCGATGCCGGGACGGGGAAAGCGGCGGCGGCAGCGGAGCGCGGCGGCACAGCGCGCTGACGGCCGCTGGGACGTGCTGCTCGAGACGCGGGACCGGTCCGAGCTGCGCGCGGTGCTTCAGCGCCTGCGGGCGGCGCAGCCGCCGGTCGACCCGGCGGCGGTGCGCATCGACACGCTGTGCGGCCGGTCGGACCGCCCCACCGAGTACCGCCTGAGCCTGTTCCGGCCGGCGCCCGCGCCTGCGGCGCCCGCGCCTGCGGCACCCGGGGCCCCGGCCCTCGGGCCCCCGACGGCCGGACGTGGTGCGTGCAGCGGGTAATTCGGGGGCGGCCCCGATGTGCGGCTGCCTAGGCTCTCCCCATGCCCCACCCGGAAATGCAGCGGATCAACGCCTTCCTGTCGTCCTTCGCCCGGCGGCAGGCCGCGCGCGTCGTCGACCTCCCGGGCGGGTTCGCCGCCCTCGACGACGACTTCGCGCACTCCCACGCCGACAACCAGGTCGTGGTCGACGGGGCCGTCGATCCCGAGGCGCTGCCCGCCCTCGCCGAGCGGGCGCTGGGACATCTGCCGTTCCGCCTGATCTCCGTCCTCGACGACGACGTCGCCGTCGCGTGCGCGGAGCCGCTGGCGCGGGCCGGTTACACCCACTCCACGTTGCTGGTCATGCTGCACACGGGCCCTGCGCCGACCGACGGCGGCGGCTCTGCGCGGGAGGTGGACCTCGACGCGCTCCGTGTCCCGCTGGCCCGGCGCTGGCGGGGCTTCCTCCCGGACGCCGGCGACGAGGTCGTCCGCCACCTCGTCGACCGGCGCGAGGCGCGTCGCCGCGGGGCCGAGGTCGTCCGGTTCCTCGGCGCCCGCACGCAGGACGGCGAGGTCGCCGCCTGGGCCGACCTCTATATGGACCCGGCGACCGGCATGGCCCAGATCGAGGACCTGGTCACCTCGGAGGCCCATCTCCGGCGCGGTCACGGCGACGCCGTCCTCGGCGCGGCCCTGCGCATGGCCGCCGCCGAGGGCTGCGGGACCCGGTTCCTGACCGCGGACGCCGCGGACTGGCCGCGTCACTGGTACGAGCGTCGCGGCTTCTCGGCAATCGGCCGCTCTCACTGCTTCGAACGGAGCTGACTCGCCGATGGCTGAGGTGCGTATCGGACAATTGACGCATACGGTGTGTAACCGTACCGTTTCGTTCGGTGACCGCATGTGTCGTCGGTGACTGACGAAACACGCCACTCAGCCGAAAAGGGAATGCAATGCGCAAGCTTCACCAGACCGCTCTCGTGGCTGCCATGATCGTCGGCCTCGGCATGGCCGGGACCGGGATCGCCTCCGCCGGCTCCGACGGGGACTCCCGGCAGTGCGCCAACCACGTGGAGAACATCTCGTTCGGTCTCATCAACATCCCGAACCTGAACCTCCCCCTCCTCGGCTCCTCGTCGAACCAGACGGCGACCCAGCAGATCTGCAACAACGGCGACGACGCCGTGAACGTGAACGTCGCCGACCGGGAGGACTAGGACCCCTCCGGTCGACCACGGCCATGACGTGGGGCGGCTCCGGGTTCCGCATGCCGGGATCCCGGGGCCGCCCCGCCGCACGACCTGCGCGTGCGTGTGCCGCCCGGCCTGCCTGCCGCTACCCGGCCCGCGGGGGCTCCCCCTCCACTGCTTCGGGCGGGAGCTTCGGGGTGACCGGCGCCGCGGGCCGCAGCTTCAGCCAGGCCAGGAAGAAGAGGCCGAGGGCCAGCATCCCGAGGCCGGTCCACAGGTTGATGTTGATTCCCTGGGCCTTGTCGATCTCCGCGTCGCCGTCCGTGAGGCCGGCGATCGTGACGATCACGCCGTAGACGACGAACAGGCCGCCGATGATGCGGCGCAGGTCGAAGATCCGGGCCGCGGTCGCGGACTTCTCCTCGAGGGCTGTGACCTCGCGCTGGACGTCGGCCTCGGACCAGCCCGCCCGCCGCAGCCGCTCGGCGGCGTCGTCGCGCTCGGACGGTTCGAATTGCTCGGACATGGTGTCTCCATCCTTCCGCAGGTGTCGCGAGGGCTCAGAACGAGAACGGGATGTAGCAGAGGGCGGCCAGGATCACCGCGCTCCAGCCCAGCAGCGCGGGCCGGCGGTACCAGGCGTCGTCGCCCGCCGCGGGCGGCTCGGCCATCCCGGGGGAGACGGTGCCGTAGACCAGGCCCTGCAGCTCCTCGTCCGGCTTGGGGGCGGTGAACAGCGACACCGCGACCATCACGACCGCGCCCGCCACGAAGCCCGCGATCGCGGAGACGAAGTTGGCGCCCTGGTCGGTGGGGATGCCGATGACGTCCTGCTTGTAGAGGACGAAGTAGTTGACCATCGCCGCCGTGGTGCCCGCGAGCAGGCCCCAGAAGCCCGACTTCTTCGACGCCCGCTTCCAGAACATGCCGACGATGAAGACCACGAACATCGGCACGTTGAAGAAGCTGAACAGCGTCTGCAGGTAGCTCATGATGTTCGAGAAGGTCGACGCCAGGAACGCCGTGCCCACCGAGGCCGCCACGCCGATCGCCGTGATCAGCCGGCCGAAGCGCACGTAGTACGCGTCCTCCCGGCCCAGCACCACGTACTTCGCCCAGATGTCGGTGGTGAACACCGTGTTGAAGGACGACACGTTCGCCGCCATGCCGGCCATGAACGCCGCCAGCAGACCCGTCACCGCGATGCCCAGCACGCCGTTCGGCAGGAGCTGCTCCATCAGGTACGGGATGGCGTCGTTGTACTGCAGGTCGGAGTCGGCGGTGCCGATCTTCGGCACCAGCACCGCCGCCACCAGGCCCGGGATCATCACCAGGAAGACGATGAAGATCTTCGGGAAGGCCGCGATGAGCGGGGTGCGCTGGGCCGCCGAGAGGTTCTTCGCCGACAGGGCGCGCTGCACCTCCGCGAAGTTGGTCGTCCAGTAGCCGAAGGACAGCACGAAGCCGAGGCCGAGCACGATCGTCAGCCAGTTCGCGCCGAGCGGGTTGGCGCTGCCGATGCCGGTGCCGCCCCAGGCGGAGACGAAGTCGTCCCCGTGGGTCGCGGTCAGCTTGTCGCTCAGGCCGTCCCAGCCGCCCACCTTCTTCAGACCCAGCACGGACAGCGGGATGAGGGCCGCCAGGATCACGAAGAACTGCAGGACCTCGTTGTAGATCGCCGACGAGAGGCCGCCGAGCGTGATGTACGCCAGCACGAAGAAGCCGGCCACCACGATCGCCACCCACTGCGGCCAGCCCAGCAGCGCTTCGACGACGATGGCCAGCGCGTACAGGTTCACCCCGGCGATCAGGATCGCGGCGAACGCGAACAGGATCGAGCTCAGCAGATGGGCCGCCTTGTCGAAGCGCAGCAGCAGCATCTCCGGGACCGAGCGGACCTTGCTGCCGTAGTAGAACGGCATCATCACCAGGCCGAGGAACACCATCGCCGGGATGGCGCCGATCCAGTACCAGTGGACGGTGTACGCGCCGTACTGGGCGCTGTTCGCGGCCATGCCCAGGATCTCGGTGGCGGCCAGGTTCGCCGAGATGAACGCGAGACCGGTGATCCAGGCGGGCAGCGAGCGGCCCGAGAGGAAGAAGTCGAGGGTGGTCTTCACCGAGCGCCGGGCGGCGAAGCCGATGCCGAGGACCACGACGAAGTAGATGCCGAGGATCGTGTAGTCGAGCCAGTTCGTGGGGAGCCGTAGCTCTGCCGCCAGGTTGGTGGGGGTTCGCATGCACTGCTCGCTTCGCTTGGTGTTCTTTGTTTGGTTGTGACGATGACTCGCGTGGGGGTTTATGGTTTTATGTGTTCGGTTCTGTTTGAAGCTTCGCTAGGTGTACTGATCCGGGTCCGCGGACCCGGGGGTACGGATGGAGAGTCGCGGTGAAGAAGACCTCGACCCGTCTGGCCGACGGTCGTGAGCTGATCTACTACGACCGGCGCGACGACGTGGTGCGCGACGCGGTGGACAAGCGTCCGCTCGAGCGCACGGTCACCACTTCGGAGGTACGGCGCGACCCGCTGCTCGGGGATTCCGTCGCCGTCGCCTCGCACCGGCAGGGGCGCACGTACCACCCGCCGGCCGACGAGTGCCCGCTCTGCCCCTCCGAGGGCGACCGGCTGAGCGAGATCCCGGACTCGTCGTACGACGCCGTCGTCTTCGAGAACCGCTTCCCCTCCCTCGCCGGCGACTCCGGCCGCTGCGAGGTGGTCTGCTTCACCTCCGACCACAACGCGTCCTTCGCCGACCTCACCGAGGAGCAGGCGGGACTGGTCCTCGAGGCGTGGACGGACCGGACGTCCGAGCTGTCGCATCTGCCCTCCGTGGAACAGGTGTTCTGCTTCGAGAACCGCGGCGCCGAGATCGGTGTGACTCTGGGTCACCCGCACGGGCAGATCTACGCCTACCCGTTCACCACTCCACGGACCGCCCTGATGCTGCGCTCGGTCGCGGCGCACAAGGAGGCGACCGGCGGAGAGAACCTCTTCGACGCCGTCCTCAAGCGTGAACTCGCCGAGGACCGGGTCGTCCTGGAGGGTGAACACTGGGTCGCGTTCGTGCCGTACGCCGCCCACTGGCCGTACGAGGTGCACCTCTACCCCAAGCGCCGGGTGCCCGACCTGCTGGCCCTCGACGAGGACGCGCGCACAGAGTTCCCCCAGGTGTACCTGGAACTCTTGAGGCGCTTCGACCGGATCTTCGGCGACGGTGAGTCGCAGACGCCGTACATCTCCGCCTGGCACCAGGCGCCGTTCGGCACGCTCGAGGAGTTCGAGGGCGTCAACCGGGACGACTTCGGGCTGCACCTGGAGCTTTTCACCATCCGCCGCACGTCCGGCAAGCTGAAGTTCCTCGCGGGCTCCGAGTCCGGCATGAACGTCTTCATCAACGACGTGCCGCCGGAGCGCGCGGCCGAGCGACTGCGAGAGGTAGCGAGTTGACGAGCAGCGGCAAGTATCTGGTCACGGGCGGCGCGGGGTACGTCGGCGGCGTGGTCGCCCAGCACCTGCTGGAGGCCGGACACGAGGTCGTCGTCCTGGACAACCTCTCCACCGGCTTCCGCGAGGGCGTCCCCGCCGGCGCCGCGTTCGTCGAGGGCGACATCCGCGACGCCGCGGAGCACCTCGACGCCTCCTTCGACGCGGTGCTGCACTTCGCCGCGTTCTCGCAGGTCGGCGAGTCCGTCGTGAAGCCCGAGAAGTACTGGGACAACAACGTCGGCGGCACCATGGCGCTGCTCGGCGCGATGCGCGAGGCGGGCGTGCGCAAGCTCGTCTTCTCCTCCACGGCGGCCACCTACGGCGAGCCGGAGCAGGTGCCGATCGTCGAGTCCGCGCCCACCAGGCCGACCAACCCCTACGGCGCCTCCAAGCTCGCCGTCGACCACATGATCAGCGGCGAGGCCGCCGCCCACGGGCTCGGCGCCGTCTCGCTGCGCTACTTCAACGTGGCGGGCGCGTACGGCGCGCAGGGCGAGCGCCACGACCCCGAGTCGCACCTCATCCCGCTCGTCCTCCAGGTCGCCCAGGGCCGCCGCGAGGCCATCTCGGTCTACGGCGACGACTACCCGACCCCCGACGGCACCTGCGTGCGCGACTACATCCACGTCGCGGACCTCGCCGAGGCGCATCTCCTCGCCGTCGCCGCCGCCAAGCCGGGCGAGCACCTCATCTGCAACCTCGGCAACGGCAACGGCTTCTCCGTCCGTGAGGTCGTCGAGACGGTCCGCAAGGTCACCGGCCACCCGATCCCCGAGGTCGTGGCCCCGCGCCGCGGCGGGGACCCGGCCGTCCTGGTCGCCTCGGCGGCCGCCGCCCGCGAACAGCTGGGCTGGAACCCGTCCCGCGCGGACCTCGCGGGCATCGTCGCGGACGCCTGGGCGTTCGCCCAGCAGATCGCCGACAGCACGACGAGGGAGCGGTAATGGCGGAGCAGCGGGTCCGGGAGGACTTCGTCGAGCTGTACGGCGCGGAGCCCGACGGCGTCTGGGCGGCGCCCGGCCGCGTCAACCTCATCGGCGAGCACACCGACTACAACGACGGCTTCGTGATGCCCTTCGCGCTGCCGCACACCGCGGTCGCCGCGGTCTCCCGGCGCGAGGACGGCCGGCTGCGCCTGCACTCGTCCGACATCGAGGGCGGCGTCGTCGAGCTGGAGGTGGACTCCCTGACGCCCGGATCGGACGACGGCTGGGCCTCCTACCCCGCCGGCGTCGTCTGGGCGCTGCGCGACGCGGGCCACCCCGTCGCCGGCGCGGACGTCCACCTCGCGTCCACGGTGCCGACCGGCGCGGGCCTGTCCTCGTCGGCGGCCCTGGAGGTCGTGGTCGCGCTCGCGCTGAACGACCTGTTCGCCCTCGGGCTTCCGGGCTGGAAGCTGGCCCGGCTGTGCCAGCGCGCGGAGAACGTCTACGTCGGCGCGCCCACCGGCATCATGGACCAGACCGCCTCCGCCTGCTGCGAGAGCGGCCACGCGCTGTTCCTCGACACCCGCGACCTCTCCCAGAAGCAGATCCCCCTCGACCTCGCGGCCGAGGGCATGCGCCTGCTGGTCGTGGACACCCAGGTCACGCACGCGCACAGCGGCGGCGAGTACGGCAAGCGGCGGGCCGGCTGCGAGAAGGGCGCGGCCCTGCTCGGCGTCGACGCCCTGCGGGACGTCCCGTTCGACGGACTCGACGCGGCGCTGGCCCGGCTCGGCGACGAGGAGGAGGTCCGCCGCCTGGTCCGGCACGTGGTGACCGAGGACGAGCGCGTCGAACGCGTGGTGCGGCTGCTGGAGTCGGGCGACACCCGGGCCGTCGGCCCGGTCCTCACCGAGGGCCACGCCTCCCTCCGGGACGACTTCCAGGTCTCCTGCCCCGAGCTGGACCTGGTCGTCGAGACGGCCGTCGCGGCCGGTGCGCTCGGCGCGCGGATGACCGGCGGCGGCTTCGGCGGCTCGGCGATCGTCCTCGCGGAGGCCGCCGACGTCGACACCCTGACCAAGGCCGTCGAGGAGGCCTTCGCGGCCGCCGGGTACGCGGCGCCGCGCGTGTTCGAGGCGGTGCCGTCGGCGGGCGCGCGCCGGCTGAGCTGAGCGGTTCGGCCTCACGCCACCGGGGTGCGACGGTCCTCCGTCCCACCCCGGTCCCGTCTCAGCCGGGTTCCTGCGTCAGCCGCTTCGTCAGCGTGAACTCCGTGACGCCCGGCGGATAGTCCTCGATCACGCACACCACCTCGTAGCCCTGCCGTCGGTAGAAGTCCGGCGCCTGGAAGTCCCAGGTCTCCAGGCGCACGCGGGTGCAGCCCCGTTCGTCGCGGGCGACGCGCTCGGCCTCGGCGAGCAGCCGGGAGCCCAGCCCCGCGCCACGGTGCCGGGCGTCGACCCACAGCTGCGCGACATGCAGCCACGTCGCCCAGGTGTGGCCCACCAGCCCGCCGGCCAGGCCGCCTTCGCGGTCCGCGGCCCACACGTGCAGCGGAGCCTCGCGTCCGGCGGGGGCCCCGCGCAGCGCGCGCAGCACCGGGGACCGCTCCGTGTTCGTGTCCAGCAGCCGCGAACGGAGAAGATCGCGCCGGGTCCTGTCGACTTCTGTCTCAAGACGAAACATGCGGCACACCATAAACGCGCTGGCCGACCAGTTCCGCCATTTGCCTTCCGCTCTGCGCCCACAGCCCTACCCTGTGAACAGCACCGGTGGGGGCCGGTGTCGATCAGGGGACGAGACGGTCGGGTACGACGCTCGTGGTGGGGGTAGCAGTCTCTGCGCGGCGGTGGCCGAGCGGTCCCGGCCTCCTCGCCGGGGTGTCGCAGCCGCGGCCGTCGTCCGTTTCCCGTCTCCGGACCTTTGGGGTATCCCCTGCTCCGTCAAGGAGCTCGGGGAAGGGGGTTTCGTGGTTCGCATTCGTGTACTGGTCGTCGACGACCACCGTATCTTCGCCGAGTCGCTCGCCGCGGCCCTGGCGGCCGAGCCCGACGTCGAGGTGTCCGCGGCGGGCAGCGGCCCGGCGGCGCTGCGCAGCCTGGAGCGCGCGGTCGCCGAGGGCCGCCGCTACGACGTGCTGCTCGTCGACGCCGACCTCGGCGGCCAACTGCCGGCCATACGGTCCGCGGCGCCCGTGCAGGAGGTGGGGGCCGACGGCCCCGTCGACGGGATCTCCCTGGTCGCGGGCGTCCGCGGCGCGCAGCCGCACATCCGGGTCGTCGTCCTCGCCGAGAAGGACGACCCGCGCCGTGCGGCCCTCGCCCTCCAGGCCGGCGCGTCGGGCTGGGTGGCCAAGGACTGCTCGCTGTCGCGGCTGCTGACGGTGATCCGCGGCGTGCTGCGCGACGAGACGCATCTCCCGGCGGCGCTGCTCACCGGCGTCCTGCGGGAGCTGACGGCCGCCCGCAAGCACCGCACCGAGAGCGAGCGGCTGGTGGAGTCCCTCACGCCGAGGGAGCGGGAGGTGCTGCGCTGCATGGTCGCGGGCCTGGGCCGCAAGGCGGTCGCCGAACGCCTGTTCCTGTCCCCGCACACCGTCCGCACCCATATGCAGAACGTGCTCGGCAAGCTGGGCGTGCACTCCACCCTCGCCGCGGTCGCCCTCGCGCGCCGGGCGGGAGTCGGCCCGGTGGACCTGGCCTCAGCCGGGGATGTTGTCGAACGGGGCGGTCAGCTGGCGTAGCAGGCTCGCCAGGTCGCCGCGCTGGGACGGCGAGAGCTCGGCCAGGATCGCCCGCTCCTGGTCGAGCAGCCCGGCGAGCGCCTGGTCGGCGCGGTCCTTGCCGTCGTCCGTGAGGCGGACCAGCACCCCGCGTCGGTCGCTGGGGTCCGGCAACCGCTCCACCAGGCCCTTTTTCGCGAGCCGGTCGATGCGGTTGGTCATCGTGCCCGACGTCACCAGCGTCTGGGTCAGCAGCTGCCCCGGCGAGAGCTGGTAGGGCGCGCCCGCGCGCCGCAGCGCCGTGAGGACGTCGAACTCCCAGGGCTCGAGCTGGTGCTCGGAGAACGCCAGTCGACGCGCCCGGTCCAGGTGCCGGGCCAGCCGGCTCACCCGACTGAGGACCTCGAGCGGCTCCACGTCGAGGTCCGGGCGCTCCCGGCGCCACGCTGCGACCAGCCGATCGACCTCGTCCTCCATGACGATCAGTGTAGTGGTTCTGTCGACATGAAGTCTCTTGATATCAAGTATCTTGACATCAAGATAAAGCGGAGGGACGCTGACGAGCATGACGACCAACCCCACCTGGGACCCCGCCCAGTACCTGCGCCACGCCGGCCACCGCGCCCGCCCCTTCGCCGACCTCCTCGCCCGCGTCCCCGACCTGCCCGGCAACCCGCCCCGCATCGCCGACCTCGGCTGCGGCCCCGGCAACGTCACCGCCGTCCTCGCCGACCGCTGGCCCACCGCCCGCGTCACCGGCTACGACAACTCCCCGCAGATGCTCGCCGAGGCCGCCGCCCACGCCGGCCCGCGCCTGGACTTCGCCCACGCCGACCTCGCCGACTGGACGCCCACCGAGACCTACGACCTGCTCGTGTCGAACGCCGCCCTCCAATGGGTCCCCGGCCACCTCGACGCCCTCCCCGGCTGGCTGGACGGCCTCGCCCCCGGCGGCGCCCTCGCCTTCCAGGTCCCGCACAACATCGACGCGCCCCTGCACGCCCTCATGCGCGACCTCGGCGACACCCCCCGCTGGAAAGACCGCCTCGGCCACGTCCTGCGCCGCACGGACTCCGTCCACGCTCCCGCCGTCTACCTCGACCGGCTGACCCGCCTCGGCTGCGCCGTCGACGTCTGGACCACCACCTACCTGCACGTCCTGCGGGGCGAGGACCCGGTCCTCGGCTGGGTCAGGGGCACCGGTCTGCGCCCCGTCCTCGACGCCCTCGCCGACGACCCCGACGCCCGCGACGCCTTCACCGCCGCCTACCGCGACCTGCTCCGCGAGGCCTACCCGAGCACGCCCTACGGCGCCGTCCTGCCCTTTCGCCGCCTGTTCGTCGTGGCCACGAAGGACGGCTGACTTCAGGGGGTGCGGCCCAGATGAGTGACGAGGATGCGGACGACGTCGTCGTCGATCGCGTACAGGACGCGGTAGCCGCCCGCACGGAGCCGACGGAGATCGGGAGATCCGTAGGGAGCTGAGCCCGCCGGGCGGGGATCGTGGGCCAGCTCGTCGATGGAGTCGAGCAGCCGGGTCAGGCCTGCCGGGTCGTCCTTGAGGAAGCGGGCGGCCGCGTCCAGGGCGTGGGGCTCGAAGAAGATCTCGTACGTCACCTATCGAGTCCCAGTTGCTTGCGTACCTCTGACATGGGGATGCCCGCCTGCAGAGTCCCCTCGGCCTTGCGTCGCCGGTAGTCGGCGACAGCCAAGGCGTCTTCGAGATCCTCTATGACCTGCGGAGAGACGAGCAGGGCGGCCACATGTCCGTGATCGGTGAGGGAGATGGTCTCGCGGCCGTGAGCCGCACGGCGGACCAGGTTGCCGAGCTGGGCGCGGGCCGCGCTGATCGTGATCTCAGTCATGTGCACATGATGACACAAGGTTAATCTTGATGCCAGGTTTGCGATAGGCGGGACGGGTCACTCGCAGTGGGGAGACCACACGCAGACCTGACTGGGAGTGATGGACAGTGGCAGGCGAGCAGAAGTCCAAGGCGAAGATGGAACAGGCCAAGGGCAAGGCGAAGGAGACGGTCGGGCGCGCCGTGGGCAACGAGAGGCTCGAGGCCGAAGGCCGCGCCGACCAGGCCAAGGGCGACGCCCGGCAGGCCAAGGAGAAGACGAAGGACGTCTTCAAGCACTGAGCCGCAGACAGCGCACGCACCAGCGCACGGTCGCGGACGCACATGCGGCGGGCCCCCCGTCCTCAGGACGGGGGGCCCGCCGCATGCGCGGGTCGTGCCGTTCGGCGGCTCAGCTCTTGCGATGCCCGATCAGCCGCGGCTTGGCCTCCAGGCCGTCCAGGCCGTGCCAGGACAGGTTCACCAGGTGGGCCGCCACCTCCGCCTTCCTCGGCCGGCGCACGTCCAGCCACCACTGACCGGTCAGCGCGACCATCCCGACCAGAGCCTGCGCGTAGAGAGGCGCCAGCTTCGGATCGAAGCCGCGGTTCTTGAACTCGCGGCCCAGGATGTCCTCCACCTGCGTCGCGATGTCCGAGATCAGCGACGCGAACGACCCCGTCGACTGGGGGATGGGGGAGTCCCGCACCAGAATGCGGAAACCGTCCGTGTACTCCTCGATGTAGTCGAGCAGCGCGAACGCCGCCTGCTCGAGAAGCTCCCGCGGATGCCCCGCCGTCAACGACGACGTCACCATGTCCAGCAGACGGCGCATCTCCCGGTCCACCACGACCGCGTACAGCCCCTCCTTGCCGCCGAAGTGCTCGTACACCACCGGCTTGGACACCCCGGCCTTCGCCGCGATCTCCTCCACCGACGTGCCCTCGAAGCCCTTCGCCGCGAACAGGGTGCGACCGATCTCCAGCAACTGCTGCCGGCGCTCGGCCCCCGTCATGCGGGTGCGCCGTGCGCGCCGCGGCTTCACATCACTGCTGGGACTGGAGGTACTGCTGGGATCGGTCGCCACGCCGTCAATCATGCAGCCTCAGCGGCCGCCTTCCCCTGTGGGGAGCCGTCCCCGTCCGTGATACGGCGTGAATCGATACGCGAGCGTGACGGCCAGCGCACGTCGTACGCCCAGCCGAGCATCTCGAACCACCGGATGAACCGGGCCGAGGAGTCCACCTGGCCCCGCATCACCCCGTGCCGCGCCGACGTCGGGTCGGCGTGGTGCAGGTTGTGCCAGGACTCGCCGCAGGACAGGACCGCCAGCCACCACACGTTTCCGGAGCGGTCCCGCGACTTGAACGGACGCTTGCCCACGGCGTGACAGATCGAGTTGATCGACCACGTCACGTGGTGCAGCAGCGCCACCCGCACCAGAGAGCCCCAGAAGAACGCCGTGAACGCGCCCCACCAGGACATCGTCACCAGCCCTCCCACCAGCGGCGGGATCGCCAGCGACAGCAGCGTGAAGCCGATGAACTGGCGCGAGATCGCACGGATCGCCGGGTCCTTGATCAGGTCCGGCGCGTACTTCTCCTGCGAGGTCTGCTCCTCGTCGAACATCCAGGCGATATGGGCCCACCACAGGCCCTTCATCAGCGCCGGGACGGTCTCCCCGAACCGCCACGGCGAATGCGGGTCGCCCTCCGCGTCGGAGAACTTGTGGTGCTTGCGATGGTCCGCCACCCAGCGCACCAGCGGACCCTCCACCGCCATCGAACCCATGATCGCCAGAGCGATCCGCAGCGGCCGCTTCGCCTTGAACGAGCCGTGCGTGAAGTAGCGGTGGAAGCCGATCGTGATGCCGTGGCAGCCGAGGAAGTACATGAAGACCAGCAGCCCGAGGTCCAGCCAGCTCACCCCCCATCCCCAGGCCAGCGGCAACGCCGCCAGCACGGCCAGGAACGGGACGACGATGAAGAGCAGCAGAGTGATCTGCTCGATCGAACGCTTCTGCTCACCGCCGAGGGTGGCGAGCCGCGCGGCGCTGTCGTCAGGCGCCTTGGAAGGGTCTTCGATCACGTTGGAGCCTGTGGTCATGCGCGTCCCCTGGGGGGTATGGGAATGAGGGAGAAGCCGTACCGCCGGAACCGCCCGGTACTTCCTACGGTCCCGTAACCTACGGCATCGTAAGTATGGCAGTGCACCGCCTCGCGGCAAGAGCCCGCCGACCTGCGCGTCCCCGTGGACACCTATCCTTGGAATCGGTCGGACAGCGCGGTCCGCTTAGTTTTCTTCCCGGATGTCCGACCCCGTATGCGACGCGTGCCCGCGGGGAGGATGTCCGAGTTCCCTCTTGGACGAGCTTCAACACTGCAAGGAGCCGCACCTGTGAGCAGTGCCGACGACCAGACCACCACCAGCGCCGAACTGCGCGCCGACATCCGCCGGCTCGGCGATCTCCTCGGCGAGACCCTCGTCCGGCAGGAGGGCCCCGAGCTCCTCGACCTGGTCGAGAAGGTCCGCCGCCTCACCCGGGAGGACGGCGACGCCGCCGCCGAACTGCTGCGCGGCATCGAACTGGAGACCGCGGCCAAGCTCGTCCGCGCCTTCTCCACCTACTTCCACCTGGCCAACGTCACCGAACAGGTCCACCGGGGCCGCGAACTGCGCGAGCGCCGCGCCGCCGAGGGCGGCCTCCTCGCCCGCACCGCCGACCGCCTCAAGGACGCCGACCCCGAGCACGTCCAGCAGACGGTCCGCAACCTCAACGTCCGCCCCGTCTTCACGGCGCACCCCACCGAAGCCGCGCGCCGGTCGGTACTCAACAAGCTCCGGCGCATCGCCGCGCTTCTGGAGACCCCCGTCATCGAGTCCGACCGCCGGCGCCACGACACCCGCCTCGCCGAGAACATCGACCTCGTCTGGCAGACCGACGAACTGCGCGTCGTCCGCCCCGAGCCCGCCGACGAGGCCCGCAACGCCGTCTACTACCTCGACGAACTCCACGCAGGCGCCGTGGGCGACGTCCTGGAGGACCTCACGGCGGAACTGGAGCGCGTCGGCGTGAAGCTCCCCGACGACACGCGCCCCCTCACCTTCGGCACCTGGATCGGCGGCGACCGCGACGGCAACCCCAACGTGACCCCCCAGGTCACCTGGGACGTCCTCATCCTCCAGCACGAACACGGCATCAACGACGCCCTGGAGACCGTCGACGAACTGCGCGGCTTCCTCTCCAACTCCATCCGCTACACCGGCGCCACCGAGGAACTCCTGCAATCCCTCGGCGACGACCTCGAACGACTCCCCGAGATCAGCCCCCGCTACAAGCGCCTCAACGCCGAGGAGCCCTACCGGCTCAAGGCCACCTGCATCCGCCAGAAGCTCGAGAACACCAAGCAGCGCCTCGCCAAGGGCACCCCCCACGAGCCCGGCCGCGACTACCTCGGCACCAGCGAACTGCTGCAGGACCTCACCCTCCTGCAGACCTCCCTGCGCGCGCACCGCGGCGGCCTCATCGCCGACGGCCGCATGAACCGCACCATCCGCACCCTGGCCGCCTTCGGCCTCCAGCTCGCCACCATGGACGTCCGCGAACACGCAGACGCCCACCACCACGCCCTCGGCCAGCTCTTCGACCGCCTCGGCGAGGAATCCTGGCGCTACGCCGACATGCCCCGCGAGTACCGCACCAAGCTCCTCGCCAAGGAACTCAGGTCCCGCAGGCCCCTCGCCCCCACCCCGGCCCCCGTCGACGCCGCCGGCGAGAAGACCCTCGGCGTCTTCCTCACCGTCAAGCGCGCCCTGGAGGTCTTCGGACCCGAGGTCATCGAGTCCTACATCATCTCCATGTGCCAGGGCGCCGACGACGTCTTCGCCGCCGCCGTCCTCGCCCGCGAGGCCGGACTCGTCGACCTGCACGCCGGCTGGGCCAGGATCGGCATCGTCCCCCTCCTGGAGACCACCGACGAGCTCAAGGCCGCCGACACCATCCTCGAGGACATGCTCTCCGACCCGTCGTACCGCCGACTGGTGGCACTGCGCGGAGACGTCCAGGAGGTCATGCTCGGCTACTCCGACTCCTCCAAGTTCGGCGGCATCACCACCAGCCAGTGGGAGATCCACCGCGCCCAGCGCCGCCTGCGCGACGTCGCCCACCGCTACGGCGTCCGCCTGCGCCTCTTCCACGGCCGCGGCGGCACCGTCGGCCGCGGCGGCGGCCCCTCCCACAACGCCATCCTCGCCCAGCCCTGGGGCACCCTCGAAGGCGAGATCAAGGTCACCGAACAGGGCGAGGTCATCTCCGACAAGTACCTCATCCCCTCCCTCGCCAGGGAGAACCTGGAACTGACCGTCGCCGCCACCCTGCAGGCCTCCGCCCTGCACACCGCCCCCCGCCAGTCCGACGAGGCCCTCGCCCGCTGGGACGCCGCCATGGACGTCGTCTCCGACGCCGCCCACGCCGCCTACCGCACCCTCGTCGAGGACCCGGACCTGCCGACGTACTTCCTCGCCTCGACGCCGGTGGACCAGCTCGCCGACCTGCACCTCGGCTCCCGGCCCTCCCGCCGCCCCGGCTCCGGCGTCTCACTCGACGGCCTGCGCGCCATCCCCTGGGTGTTCGGCTGGACCCAGTCCCGCCAGATCGTCCCCGGCTGGTACGGCGTCGGCTCCGGACTCAAGGCACTGCGCGAGGCCGGCCTGACCGCGACACTGGGAGGAGAGGGCGTGCTCGACGAGATGCACGAACACTGGCACTTCTTCCGCAACTTCATCTCCAACGTCGAGATGACCCTCGCCAAGACCGACCTGCGCATCGCCCAGCACTACGTCGACACCCTCGTCCCCGACGAGCTCCGCCACGTCTTCGACGCCATCAAGGCCGAACACGCCCTCACCGTCGCCGAAGTCCTCAAGATCACCGGCGAACGCGAACTGCTCGACGCCGCCCCCGCCCTGCGGCAGACCTTCTCCATCCGCGACGCCTACCTGGATCCCATCTCCTACCTCCAGGTCACCCTGCTCAAGCGCCAGCGCGACGCGGCGGCCGCCGGCGCCGAACCCGACCCGCTCCTGGCCCGCGCCCTCCTCCTCACCGTCAACGGCGTGGCGGCAGGCCTGCGCAACACCGGCTGACCTGCCCCACACCACCACGAGGGGCGCCCGCGGGTCCACACGAACCCGCAGGCGCCCCTCACCCGTCCCCGCTCACACCGTCCCCGCTCACACCGTCCCGGCCGCACGCACCGCCCCACCGCTCACACCGTCAAGAACGCCGCCGTCAACAACGCCACCCCCGACCCCGCCAGCACCCAGCCGGCCCGCACCCGACCCAGACCCCCCGCCACCACCACCGACGCCAACAACAACGCCCCGCCGAACGGCACCCACGCGTACAGCACCCCCGCCGGCCCCGAACGCACCGCACGATCACCGCCCGGCTTCAGCACCACCGTGTACGTCCGCCCCGAGCGCACCGCCACCGACTGGTCCAGCACCACCCGCGCCCGCGCCAGGGACCCCGCCGACAACGGCGTGTACGGCCCCGCACAACTGCCGCCGGCACACCGCGTCACCTCGACCGTGCCCCGCTCCCGCCCCTTCGTCAGCATCACGTGCTGCGCCGAGCCCCAGGAACCCCACACCCCCGCCACCAGGATCAGCACCGCGACCACGCCCATCGCAGCGAACCGCCCGAACCGCAGCACCGCCGATCCCCCGGCGGCCCCAGCCCGGCCCGACCCCTTGGCGGCGCCGTTGACGGAGGCCTTGGCGGAGGCCTTCGCGGACCCCTTGGCGGAGCCTTTGGGGGAGCCCTTGGCCGAGTGCCTGCGGGACGGACCCCCACGGCGGTGCGACGAGACTGCAGAGCCAGACATGGCCGGGATCATCAGCCATCACTGAACGAACGTCAACCTCGACGGGCGACACGTCACGAGTTGTACGTGCTCTGCGCCCGCTCCAGACCCTCCAGCACCAACGCCTCCACCGCGTCCGCCGCCCGGTCCACGAAGTAGTCCAGCTCCTTGCGCTCCGCCGACGAGAAGTCCTTCAGCACGAAGTCCGCCACCTGCATCCGCCCCGGCGGACGCCCGATCCCGAACCGCACCCGGTGGTACTCCGCACCCATCGCCTTCGTCATCGACTTCAGCCCGTTGTGCCCGTTGTCCCCGCCGCCCAGCTTCAGCCGCAGCACGCCGTAGTCGATGTCCAGCTCGTCGTGCACCGCGACGACCTGCGACAACGGCACCTTGTAGAAGTCCCGGAGCGCGTTCACCGGACCGCCCGACAGGTTCATGAACGACATCGGCTTCGCCAGCACCACCCGCCGGCTCCCCGTCCCCGGCGGACCGATCCGCCCCTCCACCACCTGCGCCTGCGCCTTCCCCGCCCGCTTGAACCGCCCCCCGATCCGCGTCGCCAGCAGATCGGCCGCCATGAAACCCACGTTGTGCCGGTTCATCGCGTACTCCGGGCCCGGATTGCCGAGACCCACGATCAGCCACGGCGCGTTCGCATCGGTCGTCACCTGCATGTCTCCTCACATACGCGCAGACCGCCGCCCCCCGAGGGGAGCGGCGGCCGACGAAACGAGATACCGGGAAAATCAGGCCTCGGTGGCCTCGGCCTCGGCCTCGGCCGGAGCCTCCTCCGCCTGAGCGGCCAGGACCTGAAGGACGACCGCGTCCTCGTCGATCGCCAGCGTCGTGCCCTTGGGCAGCGGGATGTCCTTCGCCAGGATGGAGGCGCCGGCCTCGAGACCCTCGATGGAGACGGTGACCGACTCCGGGATGTGCGTCGCCTCGGCCTCGACCGTCAGCGTGCTCAGCACGTGCTCGAGCAGGTAGGCGCCCGGCGCCAGGTCGCCCTCGGTGTGCACGAAGACCTCGACGTTGACCTTCTCGCCGCGCTTCACGAGCAGCAGGTCGACGTGGTCCAGGAAGCCCTTGATCGCGTCACGCTGCACGGCCTTCGGGATCGCCAGCTGCGTCTTGCCCTCAATCTCCAGGCTGAGCAGCACGTTCGGGGTGCGCAGCGCGAGCTGGAGCTCGTGGCCCGGAAGGGTGATGTGCACCGGCTCGGCGCCGTGGCCGTACACCACGGCCGGAACCTTGTTGGCACGACGGATACGACGGGCGGCGCCCTTGCCGAACTCGGTCCGGGACTCGGCGGCAAGCTTCAGCTCAGCCATGTTCACTCCTCGTAGAACGGGGGAAAGGTGGTCACCCGGCCAACCATCGGCCTGCTACGAAGAGCGCGTCGATAACGGACCGCCGTGCACACGTGCTGCACACACGCGTACGGCCTCCCTCGCCGAGCAACTGTGACAGCTTACGCAGCGGGAAGGCCGTACACGAAATCGATCTAGAACCCGCCCCGGAGGGCGACCCTCACTGCTCGTCGAACAGGCTCGTCACCGAACCGTCCTCGAACACCTCACGCACCGCGTTCGCGATCGTCGGCGCGATCGACAGCACCGTGATCTTGTCGACCTCCAGCTCGCCCGGCGTCGGAAGCGTGTTGGTGAACACGAACTCGCTCACCTTCGAGTTCTTCAGACGGTCCGCCGCCGGACCCGACAGCACACCGTGCGTCGCCGTCACTATGACGTCCTCCGCACCGTGCGCGAACAACGCGTCCGCCGCCGCACAGATCGTGCCACCCGTGTCGATCATGTCGTCCACCAGGACGCAGACCCGGCCCTTGACCTCGCCCACGACCTCGTGGACCGTCACCTGGTTCGCCACGTCCTTGTCACGCCGCTTGTGCACGATCGCCAGCGGCGCGCCCAGACGGTCGCACCAGCGGTCCGCCACCCGCACCCGGCCCGCGTCCGGCGACACCACCGTGAGCTTGTCGCGGTCCACCTTCTGACCCACGTAGTCCGCCAGCAGCGGCAGCGCGAACAGGTGGTCCACCGGACCGTCGAAGAACCCCTGGATCTGGTCCGTGTGCAGATCGACGGTCAGGATCCGGTGCGCACCCGCCGTCTTCATCAGATCGGCGATCAGCCGCGCCGAGATCGGCTCACGCCCACGGTGCTTCTTGTCCTGACGCGCATAACCGTAGAACGGCACGATGACGGTGATCGAACGCGCGGAAGCCCGCTTCAGCGCGTCGATCATGATCAACTGCTCCATGATCCACTTGTTGATCGGAGCCGTGTGGCTCTGGATCAGAAAGCAGTCCGCACCACGCGCCGACTCCTGGTAGCGGACGTAGATCTCACCGTTGGCGAAATCGAAGGCCTTCGTCGGGACGACCCCGACACCCAGCTGGTGGGCGACCTC
The DNA here is from genome assembly GCF_040299045.1 of Streptomyces sp. NPDC001027. Classification (NCBI taxonomy): domain Bacteria; kingdom Bacillati; phylum Actinomycetota; class Actinomycetes; order Kitasatosporales; family Streptomycetaceae; genus Streptomyces; species Streptomyces sp. NPDC001027. Next base: position 8,245 of record NZ_JBEPBI010000036.1, on the reverse strand, counting down.
CTCGGCAAGCTCGGGGTGGGCGCGGCCGGAGAAGAACATCATCTTCTTCTCGCCGGTCGTCTTGATCCCGGTCACAGCACTGTCTCCTCAGAGGTGTCTCAGCTGGATGTCGAGACCCTTCGCCGCTGGGCGCGACAAGGACGTCTCAGCTGGTAGGTGCGGGTGTGCACTTATCACGGTACGCCGTGTTCGACGCGCCCGTTTCCGGTCAGCTTTCGTCTTCGCCCCGACGGGAGGCCGCCTCGGCCGCCTTCGCCGCCGCGCTCCCCGGACGCTTCCGGGCCACCCAACCCTCGATATTCCGCTGCTGACCACGGGCCACGGCCAGCGAACCGGGCGGCACATCCTTCGTGATCACGGACCCGGCCGCGGTGTACGCGCCGTCCCCGACCGTGACCGGAGCCACAAACATATTGTCCGAACCCGTCTTGCAGTGCGAGCCGACGGTCGTGTGGTGCTTGCTCTCCCCGTCGTAGTTCACGAACACGCTCGCCGCACCGATGTTGCTGTACTCACCGATCGTCGCGTCCCCCACGTACGACAGGTGCGGAACCTTCGTCCCCTCGCCGAGCGACGCGTTCTTCGCCTCCACGAACGTACCGATCTTGCTCTTCGTCCCCAGACGCGTCCCCGGACGCAGATACGCGAACGGCCCCACCGACGCACCCGGCCCGATCTCCGAGTCGTTCGACACCGTGTTGTCGACCCGGGCCCCCGCGCCGACCACCGTGTCCTTCAGCCGGCTGTTCGGACCGACCTCCGCGCCCTCGCCCACATGCGTGCTCCCGTGCAGCTGCGTGCCCGGATGCACCACCGCGTCCCGCTCGAACGTCACCGTGACGTCCACCCACGTGCTCGCCGGGTCGATCACCGTCACACCCGACAGCATCGCCGCGGTCAGCAGCCGGTCGTTCAGGATCCGACGCGCCTCGCTCAGCTGCACACGGTTGTTGATCCCGGCGATCTCACGGTGATCGGCGGCCACGGACGCGCCCACCCGGTGACCCGCCTCCCGCAGGATCCCCAGGACGTCCGTCAGGTACTCCTCGCCCTGACTGTTGTCCGTGCGCACCTTCTTCAGCGCGTCCGCGAGCAGCAGCCCGTCGAACGCGAACACCCCGGAATTGATCTCCCGGATCGCCCGCACCTCGTCGTCCGCGTCCTTGTGCTCGACGATCGCCGTCACCGCGCCCGAGGCCTCGTCCCGGACGATCCGCCCGTACCCCGTCGCGTCCGGCACCTCCGCGGTCAGCACGGTGACCGCGTTGCCGTCCGCGTGATGCGTCGCCGCCAGCTCCGCCAGCGTCGCACCCGTCAGCAGCGGGGTGTCGCCGCACACGACCACCACCGTGCCGTCCACACCGCCGCCCAGCTGCTCGAGCCCCATCCGCACGGCGTGCCCGGTGCCGTTCTGCTCCTCCTGCACGGCGGTGCGCACGGCGGCGTCGACCTCGGCGAGGTGCGCGGTGACCTTCTCGCGTGCGTGTCCGACCACCACGACCAGGTTCTCGGGGTCCAGCTCACGGGCGGCGGCCAGCACATGGCCCACCAGGCTGCGGCCGCAGAGCTCGTGCAGGACCTTCGGTATGGCCGACTTCATACGGGTGCCCTCACCCGCTGCGAGTACGACGACGGCTGCCGGGCGAATGGCGCTCACGGAGTTTGCCCTTCGGCTGTGGGAGGTGGGGACATCCGAAGGATACCGGGGCGTTTTCCGGCGGACATGAGAGCGGGCCCCGACCCTTGCTGGGGCGGGACCCGAACCTGGCTTCTGTGTGCTGTGGGCTCCCGGAGAAGGATTCGAACCCTCATTCAACGGACCAAAACCGTTTGTCCTGCCCTTAGACGATCCGGGATGGTTTTCGCGCTATGTCCGATTTCGTTGATCGGCTTCGCGCGCGGACTCCACTATGCCGTACCAGGAGCCCTCGATGCGACGGTACAAGTCGGCGCCCTGCAGGACTTTGATCGCCAGGCAGCCTCGGTAGGACTCGCCGGTGTTCTTCCGAACGGTCTTGGGGTTGTGCTTCTTGAGGGTCGTCTTGTTGAACCGGGAGCGGTCGTCGCCGACGAGTTCGGCCCAATAGCTCTCGGCACCCGCCACGTCCGCGTTCTCGTGAATCATGACGCTGTACCGCAGGCGTTCGCGCTCGACGCCCAGCAGGTCCAGCCAGGCGAGATAGACCTCGATCATGCCGGGGTCACTGTTGACGAAGGTGACGCTCTCGCGACGCTCGTACGGCTTGTCCTTCGCGCCCTCGGCCCAGTAGAGGCCCACGCCCACCAGGAACAGCTCCCGCGGGGAGAGGTCGCCCACCGCCCGGCGGGCGGCTTCCTTCGTGCGCTGTCGCTCTTCGTCCCGGAGCCGCAGTTTCGCCTCCCAGCCGCGTCGGGCGATCGAAGAGGCCTCCTCCGGGGTCCGCCTGCGTTCCGGTTTCGGCAGGTCGCGGACCCAGAGGGAGACCGAGCTCCTTGAGCAGCCCAGCTCAGCCTCGATCCGGTCGTAGGTCCAGCCCTGAAGCCGCAGCTCCCGCGCCCTGGCCCTGAGGTCGTCTTTAGCATTGGGCCGTTTCGTCCACTCGGGAGGCGGTTCACCCTTCACGAGTCGGTTGAGGATGTCGTTGTTGTAGATCCTCAGCTCGTCGCGGATCTGCCGGAGGCTGAGCCCCGCACGGCGCAGCGCGACCGCCCGTTCCCGCAGTCCCTCGAAGTCCGCGTACTTGCCGTTCGCATGTGTCATACGCATACCGTCCGGGCGGAATGGAAGGTTCCGGGGTCGAACGCGGGTGGTTCAGTCGTTCGAGGGATACCGGTGGGTTTCGATGCTGTTCGGTTACGGTGCGTGGTGTGGGGCGGGCGCGGAAAGTCGCCGGAAAAGGCGGGGGGTGCGCCCGTAGGCTGGAGGCATGACCATGACGGGGGCAGAGGACACGGCGGTCCGGGGAGGGCCGCTGTGGTGGGCCAGACGGCGCAGCGCGGTGTTCGACTCGGGCCTGGGGCTCGTGTCGGCGGTGGAGTGTGCGGTGGAGGGGGCGCCGTTCGCGCGGGATGCGGGGATCCCGCTGGCGGCGGGGGTGGTGTTCGGTCTGCTGGCGGGTTCGGTGCTGGTGGTGCGGCGCAGGTGGCCGATCGCGGTGGTGCTGGTGGCGATCGCGATCACGCCGGCGCAGATGGGCTACCTGATGGGCATCGTCGGCCTGTACACGCTGGCGGCGTCGGAGCTGCCGCGGCGGATCATCGCCTCGTTGGCGGGGATGCAGCTGCTGGGGACGTTGATCGTGACGTTCGTGCGGGTGCGGCAGAGTCTGGACCAGGGGCGTCTGACGATCGGGGACTGGTTCATCCCGTTCGCGGCGATCACGACGTCGCTGGGGTTGACGGCGCCGCCGTTGCTGCTGGGGCTGTATGTGGGGGCGCGGCGGCGGTTGATGGAGAGCCTGCGGGAGCGCGCGGACAGCCTGGAGCGGGAGTTGCAGTTGCTGGCGGAGCGGGCGGAGGAGCGTGCGGAGTGGGCGCGTAACGAGGAGCGGACGCGGATCGCGCGGGAGATGCACGATGTGGTGGCTCATCGGGTGAGTCTGATGGTGGTGCATGCGGCGGCGTTGCAGGCGGTGGCGCGCAAGGACCCGGAGAAGGCGGTGCGCAACGCGGCGCTGGTGGGTGACATGGGGCGGCAGGCGTTGACCGAGTTGCGGGAGATGCTCGGGGTGTTGCGCAGCGGGGTCGGGGTGGAGCGGGCGGCGGCCGCGTCGGTGACGGTGGCCGCGGTGGTGGTGGAGGAGGGGGAGGGGCCGTGTCTGGCGGAGTTGGAGGAGTTGGTGGGGCAGTCGGCGGCTGCGGGGATGGTGGTGGATCTGATGGTGGAGGGTGAGGTGCGGGCCTATGCGCCGGAGGTGGAGCAGACGGCGTACCGGGTGGTGCAGGAGGCGCTGACGAACGTGCACAAGCATGCGGGGGGTGCGAAGACGCGCGTGCGGTTGGCGCATCGGGTGGGGGAGATCGCGATGCAGGTGGAGAACGGGGCGCCGCCGGAGGCCGGGGCCGCGTCGTCGGCTGGGTTGCCGTCGGGGGGCAATGGGCTGGTGGGGATGAAGGAGCGGGTGGTGGCGCTCGGCGGGGTGTTCGTGTCGGGGCCGACGGATGCGGGGGGTTTCCGGGTGTCGGCGGTGATTCCGGCGGCGTAGGCGGGTGGCGGTGGGGCGGTGGGGCGCTGGGGTGCGCCGAGGGGTCGCCGGGGGCGCGCCCCGGGGGCTGGGGGCCAGGGCCCGGGGTCAGCCTGCGGTGAGGCGGGTGGGTTCGATGCCGGAGGTGAGGGCGCCGAGGGCCTGGTCGATGTCGGGGCCGAGGTACCAGTCGCCGGTGTGGTCGAGGGCGTAGACGCGGCCTTCGGCGTCGATGGCGAGGAGGGCGCGGTCGTCGGCTTCGGCGCCGAGGGGGGCGACTTCGGTGTCGAGGGCGCGGCCGAGGTCGGCGAGGGTGCGGGCGAGGTGGAGGCCGTGCAGGGGGTCGAGGTGGAGGGCGCTGGGGGCGATCTGGCGGCCGGGTCCGGTGGGGGTGATGGTGAGTCCGCCGAATTCGGCCCAGGCTTCGACGGCGGCGGGGAAGACGGCGTGGCGGTGGCCGGCGGGCGAGGTGTGCTCGCGGAGGGTGTCGGCCCAGATTTCGGCTTGTTTGATGTCCCAGCGTCCGGGTTGCCAGCCGGCGGCGCGCAGGGCGGCGTCGACGGGTACGGGGAAGCGCGTGGTGGAGGTGCGGTCGGGGTGCATCTGCCCTTCGTCCGTGGTGTGTCGGGGTGGTGCGGGTGTGCGGGTGTGCTGGTGGGGGTGTGCTGGTGGGGGTGGTTCAGGAGTCGGTTGCGGGGTCGACGACGCGGACGCCGAAGTGGGCGCTGAGGGCGGCGCAGGCGCGGCAGGGGGTGGCGAAGCCGCCGTGGAGGGGGTCGCCGTCCTCGCGGATGTGGCGGGTGGTGAGTTTGGCTTGTTTGAGGGTTTTTCGGGCTTCGCCGTTGGTCATGGGGCGGCGGGCGGCGCGTCTGCTGCGGGCGGCGTCGGCGGCGGTGATGTGGCGGGAGATGAGGAGGGCTTCGGCGCAGCGGCCGGTGGAGCGGTCGCGTTGGGCGCTGGTGAGGGTGTCGAGGAAGTCCTGGACGAGGTGGTGCAGGGGTGGGGGCTGGTCGCCGCGGGCGGCGGTGCCGGTGAGGGTGGCGCCGCGGACGGAGAGGGCGGCGGCGACGGTGGGGAGTATGCCGTCGCGGCGGTGGCGGAGGGTGGGGGCGTGGGGCGTGGTGGTGGCGGACCAGCCGATGCGGGGGTCGCCGGTGTGGGTGGTGTGCAGGTCGTCCGGCCTGCCGGTGTGTGGGCCCGTCTGTGTGGTGTTCATGATCGTTTCCCCTCCCGTGCATCCCCCCGGAGGTCACAGGGTGCCAAATGGCGGGGCGGGTGCGGAAGCTGGGGCGGTGCGACACGCCAGGGGCGGGGTGGGTCGTCACGGCGGGGTGACGGCTGGTCACGGAAGTGGAGGGCCGGTGACCGCTGTCGTCGTACCGCATAGGCTGTCGCACCGTGAGCGCGTGGTTGACGCGCGTCGGAGATCGTTGGAGACAGTCGATACGGGTCGTGGCGGGCCGGGTCCGGAAGCGGAACCGTCTGTCGTGGGCCGTACAGAGTGCCGCAGGGGGCAACCGCCATGACGACAGGTCGGCTCGGGCTGGGGGCGCCTCCCGGCCGCCAGGTGGGGGGACAGGGCACGCCGCCGAACGCGGCCTACGCGGGGCAGGTCGTGCATTTCCCCGATCCGGTCCGGGCTGCGCGGCATCCGAGGGGTGTGCGGGTGGACGAGCGGGGCTATCCGGACTTCTCGCCGTATGCGCGGGCGGCCGCGGAGATCGCGGATCCGCCGGAGGGGTTCGGCGTGGACGAGTTGCGGTTGACGGACTACGTGTCGGCGAACGCGGCGTCGGCGGCTTCGGGGCACGAGTTGTGGGACACGGTGCCTTCGGTGGCGACTCCGCACGGCTGGACGTGGCATCACGTGGTGGGTTCGCGGCGGCTGGAGCTGGTTCCGGTCGAGGTGAAGGCGTTGCTGCGGCATCACGGCGGGGTGTCGACGGCGGCGGTGGACCAGGCGAAGCGGGGGACGCGGCCGTTGCAGGAGACGCGTCCGGCGCATTTCGGTCTGCCGAAGTCGGGTGTGGCGGTGTCGGAGCAGCAGGTGCAGGGGGTGGAGGAGGACCTGGGGTATCGGCTGCCGGGGGCGTACCGGTCGTTCCTGAAGGCGGCCGGCGGGTGTGCGCCGGTGGGCGCGGCGTTGGACGCGGAGCTGGGTCTGCTGGTGGATCAGCCGTTCTTCACGGTGCGGGACGAGGCGGCGGTCAATGACCTCGTGTATGTGAACAAGTGTCTGCGGGACCATCTGACGAAGGACTATCTGGGCGTCGGTTTCGTGCAGGGCGGGCTGCTGGCCGTGAAGGTGCGGGGCGAGCGGGCCGGTTCGGCGTGGTTCTGCTCGTACGACGATGTGCGGGACGTGGATCCCGGGTGGTCGCCCGCGGAGCGGATGGAGCGGTTGTTGTTGCCGTGCGGTGAGGACTTCGACGTCTTCCTGTCGCGGTTGGCGGGCAGTCCGCCGGAGTTGGCGACGGTGGCGAATCTGATGGTGGACGGCGGGTTCGCGCGCGCGGTGCCGGCGTCTTCGGCGTCTTCGGCGGGGGAGTGAGCTGGACGATGGTGACGTTCGCGCAGGCGCAGGAGCGCGCCGAGGAGTGGGTCAACGGGGATGTGCCGGCGTATCAGCATCGTGAGGTGCGGGTGCGGGAGTTCGGGCTCGGTTTCGTGGTGTGGGCCGAGGACCGTGCGGAGGGGCCGCGGTCGGACGGGGGTGCGCAGCGGCTGGTGATCGCCCGGGACAGCGGGGAGGCCACGTTGTGGCCTTCGGTGCCGGTGGGCGAGGTGATTCGCCGGTACGAGGAGGAGTACGGCCGTCCGGATGAGCCGGCGGACGCGGCGCCGGCGCCTGCGGCGCGGGTGGATCTGAATCAGACGTCGTTCCTGTTGTCGCCGCCGGAGTGGTTGCAGGAGGCGGCGGACAGGCTGGGGATTCCCGACCGGCGGGAGTCGGGTTCGGGGTCCGGTGACGCGGGGCCCGCGTCACCGGCCGGGGCGGCGTCCGGGGGTGCGGACGGTCGGGCCTCGTCGGGAGGCTCGTTCGGCGCGGGTGTCGGTGGTGATCCGTCGCTGCCTCGGACGCAGGGGGGTGTGCCGGGGAGCCGGCTGCCCGAGACGCAGGCCGGGGTGCCGACGGGTCCGGCCGCGGGCCCGGCGCCGACGACCGGTGCTCCCGCTCCGGCTCCCGCTCCCGCTCCAGCTCCCGCTCCGGCTCCGGCGGGTGCGACGCCGTGGGCCGGGACGGACACCAACGCCGACGGCGGTGACGACCGTTCCGTGCCGCTGCCAGCGACGGTGTTCGCGCCTCCGCTGAGCGGGTCCGACGACGACGATGCAGTGCCGCCGACGGCCGCGCCGGACGCCAAGACGGCGTTGATGTCCGGTGGCAGCCAGCTTCCGCCGACGGCGGTCGCTCCCGTGCTCGGCGAGCCGGGTGCGTCGGGTACGTCCGGGGTGCAGGGCCTGGGGCAGGCGTCCGGGAGCACGCCTCCGCCGCCGGCGGGTCCGACGCCTTCGCCTGCGGGTCCGGCCGGGTCGTCGTACGGCTATCCGCAGGGTGCGGGCGCCCCGGGCGCCCCGGCTGCTCCGCAGCCTCCGGCCGGACCGGGCGCCCCGGCGCGGCCGCTCGCGTCGAACGCCGGTGACATCGCCGACGCGGCGACCAGCAAGGCCGCGCCTCCGCCGCGCCGCAACCGCGGTGCGGGGGCGCCGCCGCCTCCGCCGGGGGCGCCCGGGGCGCCGGGCGCGCGACCGGTCGGTACGCCTCCGCCGCCGCCTGCGCCGTCCGGCCCGGGTGCGCCGGGCGCTCCGGCGGGCGGCTATGTGCCGACGCAGCTGATCTCGGCCCTGGAGCCGGGTGGTCCGGGTGCGCCGGGTGGCCCCGGTGCTCCGGGTGGTCCGGCGGGTTCCGGCCCTGCTGGTGCGCATGGTGCGCCGAACCCGCCCGGTGCGCCGAACCCGCCCGGGGGGACGCCTCCCGGTGCGGCGCCTCACGCCGCGACCATGTTCGCCGACCCGGGCCAGCCGGGTCCGGGCGTCGCTGCTCCTCCGCCGGGAGCCCCCGGCGCACCCGGCGCCCCGGG
>NZ_JBEPBI010000035.1:0-53134 GCF_040299045.1 Streptomyces sp. NPDC001027 | reverse complement strand
TTCCCTCGGTGTTCTCCTCCCACCGCGTGTGGTCGCCCCTGGGCGGCCGCACCCTCCCGCCGCCCCCCTCCCCCGCGGGCGGCCTTCTCCGTCACTCCCAGCCGCCGCCGGTGAGGCGCTCGTAGGCCTCGACGTACTTCGCGCGGGTCGCGTCCACGATCTGCTGGGGAAGCGGCGGCGGGGGCTGCTCGCCGTGCCGGTCCCAGCCGGACTCGGCGGAGGTCAGCCAGTCGCGCACGAACTGCTTGTCGTACGAGGGCTGCGCGCGGCCGGGCTGCCACTGGTCGGCCGGCCAGAAGCGGGACGAGTCCGGGGTCAGGACCTCGTCGGCGATGACCAGGTTCTCGTCCTCGAAGCCGAACTCGAACTTCGTGTCGGCGAGGATAACGCCCCGGTCCCGGGCGATGTCGCGGGCGCGGCCGTAGACGGCGAGGGTCGCCTGACGGAGCGCGGCGGCGGTGTCGGCGCCGACCTGGCGGGCCACCTCCTCGTAGGAGACGTTCTCGTCGTGCTCGCCGACGGCCGCCTTGGTGGCCGGGGTGAAGATCGGGGCGGGCAGTTCGCTGCCGTCGACCAGGCCCTCGGGGAGGGCGAGTCCGCAGACCGTGCGCGTCTCCCGGTATTCGGCGAGGCCCGAGCCGGTGAGGTAGCCGCGGGCCACGCACTCGACGGGGACCATTCGCAGCGACTTGCAGACCAGGGTGCGGCCGGCCCAGTCGGCGGGGGCGCCGGCGGGCAGCTCCGTGCTGAGGACGTGGTTCGGGACCAGGTCGGAGAGCTGGTCGAACCACCACAGGGAGAGCTGCGTCAGGATGCGGCCCTTGTCGGGGATCTCGGTCGGCAGCACCCAGTCGAAGGCGGACGTGCGGTCACTGGCGACCATCACGAGGTCGCCCGCCTCGTTCTGGTACAGCTCGCGCACCTTGCCGGTGTGCAGATGCACCAGGCCCGGCACCTGGAGGGGCTCGGGCTTTTCTACGAATCCGGACACGGTTCCTCCCCGTGGTTCTGTCTCAGTGGCCTGATTGTCCCGTACATCGGGATCGGCCGAGGACAGCGGGGTGGGCGAGCAGCGGGGACAGGGGAGTGGGCGGGCAGCGGGGGACAGCGGGGCGGGCGGGGCAGGGAGCGGGCGTACGGGGTCAGTGGTGTTTGCAGATGCGGTCCAGGAGGTTGGCCGTGGCGCGCTGGACGCGGGGATCCGCATGGCCGGGCCGGTCCAGGGCCGGGGACCAGGCGAAGGTGCCGGAGGCGAAGACCAGGGCGCCGGAGGGGGCGCGGTAGAGGGAGGTCTCCTGGTGTCGCAGGACGCCCTCGCTGTCGCGGTACGGGGAGTGGGCGAGGAGGATGCGGTCCTCGTGGGGCGGCAGCGCGGTCCGCGGGAAGTACCGGTCGGCCTCGCCCGCGACCAGGTGCTCGATGCCGTCGCCCTCGCCCGCCCCGGTCGCCTCCCACAGCCAGTGTCCGGCGTTGCGGACGATCAGCGGATGCGGCTCGGGCACGCGCCCCGCGTACTGGATGCCGATCAGCTGCTGCTCGGCCCGGTCGATCTCCCGCCACAGCACGGCCCGCCCGGGCCCCCTGCGTTTGCGGCAGGTGAGCAGACGCGCCGGGACGCCCGACGGCGACGGGCCCAACTCGACCTGCCAGTAGAGGGAGTTGGCGGAGAGGAAGACCAGCGAGGTGCCGCTGTCGCGGGCGAGCTCCACGGTGCGGCGCATACGCGTCGACCAGTACTCGTCGTGGCCGGGGAAGACCAGGCCCCGGTAGCGGGTGGGGTCCACGGCGCCGACGTGCAGGTCACGGGCGTCGGCGTAGGCGACGTCGTAGCCGTAGCGCTCCGCCCAGCGGATGAAGTCGTAGGCGTGGCCGACGTGCAGCGGGAGGCCCGCACCGGCGTACGGACGGTCGAAGGAGACCGTGGTCGCCGCGTCGGCCTCGCCGAGGAGCCGCCCGTCGTCGTCCCACGCGTGGTAGAGGCTGGCGCCGGTGCGGCCGTCCTCGGGATACAGGTTGTAGGCCTGCCAGGTGACGTCGGGCAGGACCAGGAGCAGATCGGCGCGACGGTGGTCGCGGACCGTGAAGGGCACGTGCGACCGGTAGCCGTCGACGGTGGTGAGGACGGCGACGTACGCGCCGACGTTCCAGTACGACGGGATCTGCAGCCGCCAGGAGAGCCACCAGTGGTGGCAGGAGACCGTGCGGTCGGCGGTCAGCGGCGGAGGCTGGACGATCCCGGACAGACGCGGACTGGTGGTGATCTTGGCCGCGCCGTCGCCGTCGTAGTGGCCGATGCGGTAGACGTCGACGCTGAACTCCTGGGGCGGGTCGACCGTGATGTGGAAGTCGACGGCCTCGCCCGGGGCGACCGCGCCGGTGGAGACGAACCCCTTGATCTGCCGGCGGACGTCGTCGGCGGACCGGGGGGCGCCGGATCCCGGCGCGATGCGCGGGGCGGGGATGCGGGGGCCGCCGGGGGTCTGGGCGGCGCCGGGCGCCGGGTTCGGGTCCACGTACCAGGGGACGACCTGACCGGTGTCGTCGAAGTACGTCTCGCTGCCCCGCAGCCAGGGGACGGGGCCCTGGCCGAAGGGGTCCGTCACGGCGTGGGCCAGCGCCCCCGACTCCCATCGGCGGATGTGCTTCGGTCCTGGTCCGGGTCCCATGGTGCTCCCCTCCCCTGTGCCCCGTGACGACTGGCGATGCGTGCGGCTGGTGACTCGTGTGGCTGGTGACTCGTGTGGCGACCGGTGACTCGTGGCGGCCGGTGACCGCCTCGTGGCGGCTCATGCGCAGGTGAGCGCGGTGCGCGGGGCCAGGTGCTCGGAGGCGGCCGGCAGCCGGCAGCCCACGGTTCCGTCGTCCTCGTCGCTCCGTCTTCGCTCGTCGGCCCGCCGCCGGTCGCCTCCGCCGCCCGCCCCTGCGGCTTGTCCTATGTCCCGCGCCCTTGCCATGGGCTCGTTCGATCCCAGCACATCACATAACGCGCGCAGACAGTCACGATTCGTTGCGAATTGGCCGAAAGTGGAAGAGGCTACTCCGGTGCGCGACCGTCGTCCGGGCCGCTGGACGGGTGCCGGGCGGGGCGCTGGGCGCGTCGCCGCGCTCAACCCAGCCGCACCGGCTTCTCCGGGCGTATCCCCAGCTCCACCAGCCACGTCCGCAACGGGACCGCGTCACCGTCCTCGACGAGGCTGAGGACGCGGGGAGCGAGGTCCGCCACCCGCTCGCCGTCGACCAGGAGGGTCGGGCCGTCCAGCCAGTCGAGGCCCGGGGTCGCGCCGACGGTGTCCATGGCGGCGCAGCACACCATCGCCGTGACGTGGTCGGCGAGCAGCTCCCGGTCGGTGCGCGGCGGCTGGAGGGGGAACAGGGGGAGCGCGCCGTCGTCCCAGAGGGCCGCGTCGGGCCCCTGCCCGGACGCCGGAGGGCCGACGGGAGCCGCGTCCGCGGTCGCCGCCTCCTCCTTGCCGACCTCGGCGCCGATGCGTGCGGCGAGGGCGGCGCTGCGCGGGTTGGCGGCCGACGGCTCGTCGCCGTCGGGACCGGCCTCGGGACGTGGGGCCGCGTCCCCGGGCGGAACGGACCCGGGAGCGGAGCCGGCGGAGCCGACGGAACCGGCGGAGGCTTCGGCCGCGGAGGCGACGGGTTCGGCGGCCTCGGCGGCGGCTCGGGCCCCGTGAGGCGGGCCGGGCGCGTCCGTCAGCGGCAGCGCGGGGGACGGGTCCGCCGACGGCGGCGCGGGGGACGGGCGGAGGGTGTCCGCCGCGAAAGGGCCGTCGGCCGAAGGAGCCGCCGTCGTCCCCGCAGTCGCCGTGTCGGTCAGGTGGTCCAGGACGCGGGCCAGGGTGGGCCCGCCCGCGTGTGCGGCGGCCGAGGGGTCGGGGGCACGGCGGACTCCGAGGGCGTCCAGCACCCGGTGGAGACGGGCCGCGTCGGTGCGCCACTTACGGTCCACGACCTCGTCGGGGTAGTCGTCCCAGGCCACCGGCGACCAGTGCGGGCCGGGCTCCGCGGGACCGCCGTGGAAGAGACGGGCGGCGAGCAGCGACGCGGCCTCGTCGACCACGCCGGGCTCTTCCAGCAGATCGCAGGCGGGACGCTCGCCGAGGCGGGAGGCGAAGCCTTCGGCCAGCCGGTCGCGGCGGGACAGCTCGGTGAGGGCGGCGACGACGCCCGCGTCCAGCCGGGACGGCCAGCGGCCCATCCGCCAGGCGGGCAGCGCCACGCGGGTGAGGAGCCGGTCCCAGCCCGCGTACGCCAGGCCCACCTGCTCCTGGGCGACGATGCGCAGCCCGTAGTCCACGGCCTGTGCGCGCTCGGCGGCCGCGGCGGCCACCCCTCGCTCCATCTCGCCGGCGTGGACCTGGCAGCCGCGCAGCATCAGCCGCGCCACCCAGCCGATCCCGGAACAGAAGGGACGCAGGACGGCACTGCGCCCGGCGCGCTCGGCGCAGACGGCCACCGCGGCGTCCAGACCGCGCACGTACCTGCGGGCCGCGGCTATGTCGGGGTGGGCGGAGGGGCCCGTACCGGCGACGACCGGGGCCAGGACGGCACGCAGCTCGCCCACCCGCATCCACCACAGGAACGGGGAGCCGATGACGAGCACCGGCGCCGTCGCCGTACGGCGGTGCAGGGGGCCGCGGGAGCCGCCGGGGCCGGCTATCTCGTCGGCGCCGCGGGACGGCGGCGAGCCGTGGGCCCGGTGGGTGCGGTCCTCCAGCCAGCTGTCGCAGTCCGGCGTGAGCGCTATCGCGGAGGGCGCGGGGACGTCCAGCCGGTCGGCGAGGTCGCGGACCAGCCGGTACAGGTCGGGGGCCGCCTGCTCGGCGACGGCGACCGTGGGGCTGACGGCGGGCCGGGCGCGTGCGATCACCAGCGCGATCACCCCGGCCGAGAGCAGGACGACGACCGCGACGACGGACACCGCCCAGCGCACGGCGTCCCAGCCCGCGCCCTCGAGACGCCCGGTGGCCCCGCCCACGAGCAGGATCACGGCGGCGGCCGCGGGCAACAGCGCGAGGGCGAGGGCGCGGCTGCGGATGCGCAGCACGGCCAGTGCCCGGGCGCGCGCCGCCCGCGCGCCCATCTCCACACCCATACCGGTCATGACCGGAGCTCACCCCCTCCCTGCAGTCCTGTGTCCCCCGGCTGTCTTCGCAGTGCTCACTCCCCCACTGTGGCACCCGCCACCGACATCGCAATGCCGGTGGGCCAAGTGCCGGAACGACGACCGGGACGCTTGCGCCGCACCCTAGTTGGCGCTCCGGCCCCCGTCAGCCGGATAGCTCAGCGCTCACTCGATGGAATGGCTTTGGGGAAAGGTGTATGACACAGGGCAACGATCAGGCCCCGGGTTCCACGGCCCCTCGATGAGGGGTCCCGTGGAGGCCCGGGGCCTGGATTCTGTCGGGAAGTCGCCTGGTGGGACGCGGGAGACGCGTGGGCCGTGAAGAGCGGGCGACCCGGCCGCGGGCTGTGGGCCGCGAGGAGCGGGACCGCCCGGGGCCGAGCGGGGCCGAGGGGGGCGTTACGCGCCCGCCGCCCGGGCGGCGATGTCCGTACGGTGCTGGGAGCCGTCGAGTCCGATGCGCGCGACCGCCCGGTACGCGCGCTCGCGCGCCTCGCCGAGATCGGCGCCGGACGCGGTGACGGACAGCACGCGCCCGCCGGCGCTGACGACCGCGTCGCCGTCCTGCCTCGTCCCGGCGTGCAGCACGTACGCGTGCGGCGCGTCCTGCGCGGCCACCTCGGCGAGGCCGGTGACGGGGTCGCCGGTGCGCGGGGCGTCCGGGTAGTTGTGGGAGGCGATGACGACGGTGACGGCCGCGTCGTCGCTCCACCGCAGGGGCGGCAGGTCGGCGAGGTCGCCGGTGGCGGCGGCCTTCAGGACACCGGCCAGCGGCGTCCTCAGACGGGCCAGGACGACCTGCGTCTCGGGGTCTCCGAAGCGGGCGTTGAACTCGATGACCCGCACGCCGCGGCCGGTGATCGCGAGGCCGGCGTAGAGCAGCCCGGAGAACGGGGTGCCACGGCGGCGCATCTCGTCCACGGTCGGCTGCAGGACGGTCTCCAGGACCTCCTCGACCAGCTTCGGATCGGCCCAGGGCAGCGGCGAGTACGCGCCCATGCCGCCCGTGTTGGGACCCTCGTCGCCGTCGAGCGCGCGCTTGAAGTCCTGGGCGGGCTGGAGCGGGACCACGCTCACGCCGTCGGTGATCGCGAAGAGGGAGACCTCCGGGCCGTCCAGGAACTCCTCGATGACGACGCGGTCGCAGGCGGCCGCGTGCGCCGAGGCTGCCGCCAGGTCGTCGGTGACGACGACGCCCTTGCCGGCGGCCAGACCGTCGTCCTTGACGACGTACGGCGGGCCGAACGCGTCGAGCGCCTCGGCCACCTCCTCCGGGGTGGTGCAGACGTAGGAGCGGGCGGTCGGCACGCCGGCCGCCGCCATCACGTCCTTGGCGAACGCCTTGGAGCCCTCCAGCTCCGCGGCCTCCTTCGAGGGGCCGAAGACCGGGATGCCGGCCTCGCGCACCGCGTCGGCCACCCCGGCGACCAGAGGCGCCTCCGGGCCGACGACGACCAGTTCGGCGCCCAGCTCGACGGCCAGCGCCGACACGGCCTCGCCGTCCAGGGCGTCGACCTGGTGCAGCTCGGCGACCTCGGCGATGCCGGCGTTGCCGGGCGCGCAGTGCAGCGCGGTGACGGCGGGGTCGAGGGACAGTGAGCGGCACAGGGCGTGTTCGCGGGCGCCGCTGCCGATGACGAGGACGTTCACAGGGGTCAGCCTAACGGTCGGAGCACGCGGCGCTTTGTGCGGGCTTCCGAAGAGCGGGGCGGCTCGGGCCTGTGCGTTCCTCCAGGAGCCGGGGCGCCTCTACTCGTTTACTCGTTGGTGAACTCCTCCACCACCGTCGCGCCCAGCTCGCGCACGATCAGCTCGTAACCGGAGAGGGCCGACTCGTTGAGGTCGGGGTCGTCGTCCTCCGGGATGTCGTCCTCGGGGGCCACCGGCTCGGGGACGGCGGGACGGGACGGCGCCGGCGGTCTGGAGGCGTCGGCTGCGGGGGCCGACGCCGGCCCGGGAGAGCCGGGAGAGGCCGCCTGGCGAGCGGGGCCGGCGGACGCGCTCGTGGCCGGCGACCCGGACGCGGCCATCGCCGACGGCCCTGTCGAACCGGCGCCGCCGTAGCCGCCCGGACCGCCGGAGCCGCCGTGCCCACCGGCGTTGCCGGGGCCGCCGTACCCACCCGGGGCGCCGCCCGCGGCACCGCCGCCTCCGCCGCCGCCGAAACCTCCGCCGAACCCTCCGGTGGCCGGGGGCGCCGAACCGCCGGACGGGTCGACGACCGCGTCGATCTTCCACTGCACGTTGAACTGCTCGGACAGCGCCTGCCGCAGCACGTCCTCGCTGCCGCTGCTCGCGAAGTTGTCCCGGGCGCCGGCGCTGACGAAGCCGATCTGCAGCGTCGTGCCGTCGAAGCCGGCGACATGGGCGTTCTGGCTGAGCAGGATCCAGGTGAACCGACGGCGGTTCTTGACCGCGTCCAAGATGTTCGGCCAGAGCATCCTGGGGTCCGGGCCGCCGGTGGGCGGCGCGTACCCGGCGGGCGCGGCGGCCGGTGCGGACGGCGCGCCCTGTGCGACCGCCGGGGCTGCCGGGCCGGGTGCCGCCGGTGTGGCCGGAGGCCGACCGCCGCCCCCTGCCGGCGCGGCCGTGGGCCAGCCGCCGGGGCGACGCCCGCTGCCCGCCGCGGTGGCGATCGGCCAGGCGCCGGGGGCGGGCTGGGCAGGAGCCTCCTCCACGGGCGGCGCGGCCGTCTCCGGAGCCGTCGGCGGGGCGGCGGGCTGGACGACGGAGGCAGGCGCGGCGGACGCGGCGGGCGGCGCGGACCGAGCGGGCGTCGGCACAGGCGCGCCGGCCCCCTGCCCGGGCCCCGGTCCCGGGCCCTGCGGCTGTCCCGCCGCCTGCCCCTGGCCTCGTACGGCGGCACGGGCCGCCGCCGCCCCGCCGCCGTGCGCCTCCGGCCCCGGCACGTACCCCATGGCGGGCGTGGCGGGCGGCATCGGCGCCATCGCGGTCATCGGCGCAGCCTGCATGGCGGGTGCGCTCTGCGCCGCCGCCTGCACCCCGCGCTCGATGCGGTCGAGGCGGGCCATGACCGAGCGTTCGTCCCCGTAGGCGGCGGGCAGCATCACGCGCGCGCAGATCAGCTCCAGCTGGAGCCGGGGGGAGGTGGCTCCGCGCATCTCCGTGAGGCCCTCGTTGACGAGGTCGGCGGCCCGGCTCAGCTCGGCGGCGCCGAAGACGCCGGCCTGGGCCTGCATGCGTTCGATGACGTCGGCCGGGGCGTCGATCAGCCCCTTCTCCGCCGCGTCGGGCACGGCGGAGAGGATGACGAGGTCCCGCAACCGCTCCAGCAGGTCGGCGACGAACCGCCGCGGGTCGTTGCCCCCCTCGATGATCCGGTCCACGACCTCGAAGGCGGCCGCCCCGTCGCCGGTGGCGAAGGCCTCGACGACGGAGTCGAGCAGCGAGCTCTCCGTGTACCCGAGGAGGGACGTGGCCATGGCGTACGTCACACCGGCGTCGTCGGCGCCGGCGAGCAGCTGGTCCATGACGGACATCGAGTCACGCACCGACCCGGCGCCGGAGCGCACGACGAGCGGCAGCACGCCGTCCTCGACGGGAATGCCCTCCTGCCCGCACACCTCGCCCAGGTACTCCCGCAGGGTCCCCGGCGGGACGAGCCGGAACGGATAGTGATGCGTACGGGAGCGGATGGTCCCGATGACCTTCTCGGGCTCGGTGGTGGCGAAGATGAACTTCAGGTGCTCCGGCGGCTCCTCGACGACCTTGAGGAGCGCGTTGAAGCCGGCCGACGTGACCATGTGGGCCTCGTCGATGATGTAGATCTTGTAGCGGCTGCGGGCAGGCCCGAAGAACGCCTTCTCCCGCAGGTCACGCGCGTCGTCCACACCGCCGTGCGACGCGGCGTCGATCTCGATGACGTCGATGGATCCCGGCCCGTTCCTCGCCAGGTCCTTGCACGACTCGCACTCCCCGCACGGGGTCGGCGTGGGCCCCTGCTCGCAGTTCAGACACCTGGCCAGGATCCGCGCGCTGGTGGTCTTCCCGCACCCACGCGGCCCGCTGAACAGGTACGCGTGATTGACCCGGTTGTTCCGCAGCGCCTGCTGCAGCGGGTCGGTGACATGCTCCTGCCCGATGACCTCGGCGAACGACTCCGGGCGATAGCGGCGGTACAGCGCGAGAGACGACACGCATACGAGGTTATAGGCGAGCACTGACATCAGACCCACGCCCAGCGCCCGCCGGCCCCCGCCCGCCCGGCCCCGGAAACGCAAGCGCCCCCCACGCACCCGCCAGAGCCGACCTACCCTTGCTGCCTTCCGGCCCTGGGGGAGTTCAGTCAGATAGCGCCGCGTGAGGGGCTCCGCACAGGCTACAGGATCCGAGCGGGGGGAACGAGTTCGCGAGCACTCCTCAACGTCTTGTATTGTTTGCCGCGGAGGATTCGCCTAGTGGCCTAGGGCGCACGCTTGGAAAGCGTGTTGGGGGCAACCCCTCACGAGTTCGAATCTCGTATCCTCCGCCAGTGCCTCACCGGGCACGATGTCGAAGGGCCCCGCTGTTCGCAGCGGGGCCCTTCGTCGTTGTCCGTCTCAGTTTCCGTCTCAGTTCGTCTCTGAGTCCGTTTCCGGGAGCCCCCAGAGAGCATCGCCGACTTGCTGCGCGACTTTGCGGAGCATGCTCCCCGTCACATGCATATATCGGGCGCGCATCCGTGCCGCTCCCCCGGGCTCCCAACCCATGATCGAGTCGATCACGACGTCCGGGACGTCGAGGATCAGCAGGACGGTCGCGGCGGTGTGGCGAGCGTCATGGAGACGACCGTTGCGGACGCCTGCGTCCCGGAGCAGCCGCTTCCAGACGTGGAAGTCGGTGTTGGGGCTCAGCGGTCCGCCGACCGGCGAGGCGAAGACGTACCCCTTGCCCTCCCAGTCGGCACCGGCCGCGATCCGCTCCCGCTCCTGTGCTTCCTGGTGCTGGCGGAGAATCTTGATCAGCGGATCGGGCAGGCCGATGGTGCGCCTGCCCGCGCGGGACTTGGTGGACTTGTGCTCGCGACGGGTCTGCTCGCGGCTGGGGCAGTAGCCCGCCTTCCGGCCGCACGGGTTGGCACCGCAGGCGTGCGCGTACTTGGGGCGCAGCCGGTTCTTACGGATACGGACGTACCCCGCGTCGAGGTCGACGTCTTCCCAGTGCAGGCCGAGCGCCTCACCCTGACGGAGGCCGAGCGCCAGGGCGACGACCCAGCGCGCGCTGTTGCGGAGCTTGGCCGCCTCGACGAGGAGGCTCTGCACCTCTTCGATCGTGAACGGCTCGATGTCCTCCTCTTCGGAGCAATGCTCAGGACTTGTGGATCGGTTCTGGGAGGGCACGCGGAGGGCGTACCTTCCCGATTGATCCTGTGATGGTCACCGAGTAGGCCCGCGTTGCAGCGCGGGTCGGGAAGGTACGCCCGTGCTCAGCGTAGTTACCGACGACGGCTCCACCCAGTCCGGCTCCCTGATCGACGAGGTCGTCCGCGATGGCGCCCGCCGGATGCCGGCCGCCGCACTGGAGGCGGAAGTCAACCAGTACATAGCCGAGTTGACGGCCGAGACTGACGAGCACGGGCGGCGCCTGGTGGTCCGCAACGGCCACCACCGGCCCCGCACCGTGGTCACCGCGGCGGGCCCGGTCGAGGTCACCGCGCCACGCGTCAACGACCGCCGCGTCGACGATGCCACCGGTGAGCGCAAGCGGTTCTCCTCCAAGATCCTGGCGCCGTGGTGCCGAAAGTCGCCGAAGATCTCCGAGGTCCTGCCGCTGCTCTACCTGCACGGACTGTCCTCCGGGGACTTCGTCCCGGCGCTGGAGCAGTTCCTCGGCGGTACTGCCGGCCTGTCGGCCGCGACCGTCACCCGGCTGACCAAGCAGTGGACCGACGATCACGCAGCCTTCCAGGCACGTGACCTGTCCGACCGCGACTTCGTCTACGTGTGGGCCGACGGGGTGCACCCGAAGGTCCGGCTCGGCCAGGCCCACTCCTGTGTCCTAGTCCTGCTCGGCGTCCGCCTGGACGGCACGAAGGAGCTGATCGCCCTGGCCGAGGGACTGCGGGAGTCCACCGAGTCGTGGGCGGACCTGCTGCGCGACTGCCGCCGACGCGGCATGCGAGACCCCGAGCTGGTGGTCGGCGACGGCGCGATGGGCCTGTGGCGGGCGCTCGCCGAGGTGTTCCCGGCCGCACGGCCGCAAAAGTGCTGGGTTCACAAGTCCCGGAATGTCTCGAACTGCCTGCCGAAGTCGGCTCAGCCCGGCGCGACGAAGGCCATGCAGGAGATCTACAACGCGGAGTCCCGCACCCATGCCGAGAAGGCGATCGAGGCGTTCGTGAAGACCTACGGAGCCAAGTTCCCGAAGGCCGTCGCGAAGATCACCGAGGACCGGGACGAACTCCTCGCGTTCTACGACTTTCCCGCCGAGCACTGGATCCACCTGCGGACCACCAACCCCATCGAGTCGACCTTCTCCACCGTCAAACTCCGCACCAAGGTCACCCGCGGTGCGGGCAGCTCCGCGGCCGCGCTCGCGATGGTGTTCAAGCTAGTCGAGTCCGCTCAGGCCAGGTGGCGCGCGATCACCGGAGCCCACCTGGTGTCCCTGGTTCGCGCCGGTGCACGGTTCGAGAACGGCGTCCTGGTCGAGCGCGAGGAAGCAGGCCGCGTGACCCCCCACGACATCCTGCAGAGTCAGACGAGCGCGCTTCCCTCGACGAGCTGCAGCAGGTCGCTGACGCGGACGAGGTCGACGACCGGTGGAAATGCCTGAGCGGCGCCACGAGCCGGCATGTCACCCTGAGGTCGCCCAAGGGCGGACCGCTGGACCTTCGCAGGAGTGAGCAATGAAGTATGTCGATCTCGATGCCCGAGTCGGCGAACTGACCGGGGTCCTCGACCCTGGCCCCTACCTTGAGCTTCTGCCTGCGCTGAGCACCAGCCTGCCCCCGGGCGCCAGGGTGTTCGCCACCGACCCGAGCCACTACGACTTCGCCGGGCGGCGCTGCGTCAAGGACCTGATGCTCCACCAGGCGACCGTCCTCCACCAGGGTCAAGCCCTCGACCTCCGCCTCCGTCACAACTGTTGGAAGCACGAGGAAGACCTGGTCATTCGTTATGCGGGGGTGACAGCCGTCCAGATCAGCACTCCGAACGAACCCTCGACCTGGGAAGACCTCGGCACGCTGATCCTGGACGAGATCCTTCCTCACGATCAGGGCTGCACTCACGAGATGGCCTTCAGGCCCGGGTCGGTCATCGTCACGTGCAACGACATCACCGCTACCTGGGTCGCAGCGCGCTGCCCCGAAGCCCACGGAGGCTGAACAAGCTCAGCGCCTCACCCACAAGTCTTGACTATTGCTCTCCTCTTCGAGCCGAGGAGCCTTGGCGATCTCTGCCGCGTTGGAGGCGACGTGCCCGCGCCTGACTGCTTCACCGAGGGCGACCCGGATCGTCCGGTGAGCGTGGTGGGCGGTGCCGGCGGAGCTCCCGGACGTCTGCATCTTCCCGTAGAAGCGCTCAAGGTGCTCCGGCTCCAGGCGGTCGAGCTTGTGAGCGCCCAGGCCGGGGACGAGGTGAACGCGGACGTCGACTTCGTACCCGTCGTACGTGTTCTCGGAGACGTACGGCTTGGCGATGTTCTCGACCCAGTGCTCGAGCCAGGCTTGCAGCGTCCAGCTCTGCCCCGGCTTCCTGAGCTAGCGCAACCTTCTCTGGTCGACGATATGGCAACGTGGCTGAGGCCGGTGGGGGTGCGGCGAGGCACATGCGTGCGTGATCGGTCTATGCACCCGCCATCGTGGCTGACTGTCGTCGGCCGAGCTTCGCACATGTGGGTCCCACGGCGCGGCCGTGACGCAGGGGGTTAAGGAAGCGCTCCCGTGTGTCGCTATGTAGGAGCACGCACGCCGCTACCCAACTGTCACAACTGCCAGTCATTGAGCGCGCCAGGAAGGTAGCGTGACGGCCGTCACACCTGGAGGGATCGGCATGGCATTCATCTCGAAGAAGAGCCCAGAGCAACAGGCGCAGGCCGCCGCGGAGAAGGAGCGCAAGCGGCAGGAGGTGGAGGAGAAGCAGCAAGCCGAGCGACTCGAGCGCGACCGACGAGCGTTCCTGTCCACACCTGTGGGTCAGGCACGCCAGCGCTTCGAGCAGGGGGACCTCGTGTATCAATGCTCAATGGACGTCATGAGCCAGCAAGCGGTCATCGTCGCGATGGTTGGCAGTGCGACCACTAAGCAGACGACCGATCCCGTAGTCGTCCTCAACGCCGTATGCCGAGAGGGCTGGGAGCTGGTGAACGGTTCCTTCGTCTTCGTGGAGCAGGGACAGCAGAGCCGCGACAAGTTCATGTCGTCCGGTCAGAACGTCGCCATCAAAGGTGAAACCGTGGGCTACTACCTCTTCAAACGCTGCGAAGCGAACCGACGCGAATCTTGACCGCCCGCCGGAAGATGACGTGGCTCCACTGGACGAAGAGCGACGGATCAGAAGGTTCTGACATCCATGGCTTGACATCAACGACGCCGGACAACGGCAAGCGCCAGCGTCTCTGGTCGGCCGACGCATCAGTCGCCAACAGCAGCTGGAGCGGGCCCGGATCGAACTCCTAAAGCGGTGCTCAGGAGCGGTTGCACAGGGTGGAGCGGAGCCAGCGGGCGAGCTCGGCGAAATCGTCGTCAGTAAGGGCTGCGACCGGATCGACGCGGTGCAGCAGCGACTGACCTTCGTGCTGCGCAGAGACCCAGAGGCGGTCCATATCGCTGATCTCGTCATCGACCCAGATGAACGAGCGGCGGCCGGCCCACGCGACAAGATGGCGGGTCTTCCAGTGCAAGCCGCGCGGCCCCTCGTCGGTGAGCACGTCTGGCCACTTGACCACAGGCAGCCGCGGCAGCCCGATGCGCGGAGCGACTGCTTCGTTCGCATCGTCCATCCACGTCGAGGCCCACACCAAATCGCACCCCAGCGCCATCAAGCGCGGACCAACGGCGGGGTCGAGTCGCTCCAGCAGCGGGTTCCCCAAAACGCAGGACACATCGGAACGGAAAGCAGGGGCCGCCCGTGGGGGCTCCCCAAACGGGATGAGTGGCCCGTCGACGTCGAGGAACAGAATGGGGCGCTCCGTTGAGCCGGTCACAGTAGAACGGTAGCCCTCTACGGCGTCGATGAGATCAAAGCGTTGCTGATCTCCCGCAGGCGCCCCTCCGGCAGAGCGAAAGCGTTGTAGGGATTTCGGTAGGAGTGCCCGCCGTCGTTGATCCAGACCCCGTCCGCCAGCCTCCAGTGGGCAGGCTCCCACTGCCCCTGGTTCTCCAAGAGCATCCCCGCTACTTCGGCGGGCTCCTCAATCAGCGTGAGAGCGGCAAGCGAGGCAGTGAGGGGAACAGCCGCGTCCTCGGGGAGCCGCGCATCACCGAGGGTCGGGAGGAGCAGCAGGAGGCGAGCGTCGGCATCGTCCATGCCCGCTGGTGCCGGCTGTCGGACAGCGGACAGAAGTTCCGGCCAGGCGGTTCCGGGCCCCATGAAGTGGCCGTCGTCCACTGCGAGGATTTCCGCCGCGGGCCAAGCCGGGTGATGTATCAGGTAGTCCACCCCTTGATCTCCGTCGAAGTTGCGGTAGACGACGTAGATGGTGTGGCCGGAGCGCAGGGGCACGGTGAACACCGGCCACTCGTGGTCGGCGGACAGTGCGCGGTAGAGGTCCATGGCCGCGTCCCAGTCGGCACCGAACGCGGCTCGTTGCGCGTCCTCGCCACGCAAGCAGGTACCGAGGTGCACCGGCCAGAACAAGGGCTCGTCCAGATAGGCGCTCCCCTCGACCAAAGGGCCGCCTTCGTATCCCGGGATCTCCAGCACCCGAGGAGCATGGCACGAGGCACGGACACTCCTGCCTCCACGCCGTCGCCAGGATGCACCACAAGCGCACCAGAACGAGCGGGGAACAGCGGGGAACCACGGTGAAAGCAGCCGAGTCCGACGAGGCCGCTCCCTCACCGTTCGCCCAGGTCAGCGCCCGGACCGGCCGCAAAAGCTCGCAGCTTCCCAAGCTGATGGCTTGGGGCCGTCTTAGGGGGTCGGCCGTCGCAGCGTGCTCCGCTCGACGATGTCCCCGGCAGTGTGGCTGAGACCAGTGGCAGTGCGGCGAGGCCCACACGCCGCCTGATTGGCTGGCGCACCCGCCGTCGTGGCTGACTGTCGGTGGCTGGGATTCAGGGGGCGTTGTGCCTTGGGATCCGACTGCGAATTGAACAACTCCTCGCGTGTCGGAGAGATGAGGCCCATAGATGCCCACATACTGGCTGCAATATGCCTGAATCATCCCTATGTCTGGGGGTATTGATGCCATCTGTGCGAACAGTCGGAGTCGACGGTGACAACCAACCTGACGACGTGCAAGAGGTGCAGGCGTTCCTCAACGTCTGGCGGGGCGGTAACGGCTTTGCCACGCTCGTCGAGGACGGCGTGGTCGGCCCCGTGACCGTCGATGCGATCAACGCGTTCCAGGAGGTCCAAGGCGGAAACGGGGACGGCCAGATTCTTGTGGCGGACACCAGCGACGTCGACGGTGGCCAGATCGCCACGGGGGACCTCGGTACCTCAGATGAGGTGCAGGGGCAGGGCGATGGGACCACCATCAAGGAGGCGTGCGAGGCCGCCAAGGCCGACTGCAAGGAGAAGGCGAACTGCTCGCAGGACAACTTGAAGATGCGGAAGTGTCTCTGTTGGCGCGGCGGGGAACTGGGGTTCACCTGCCAGGTCAAGTGCGGGTGCTCTACTCCGGTCGCTTGAGGAACCGTTGCCCGCGGGAAGTGCGGTACAGCAGAGAAGTACAGCAACCGTGCCGACCGCAGGCAGCTGTCCCGAACTGTTGACGGCCGAGTGACCTGACCGAGGGCGAAGAGGACACCTCTCATTGGTCGACGGGGCCGTTGATCGGAGAGGCACGCGGCCCACTGGTCTACTTCCCGATGCCTTGGAGCATGGCTGATGAGGCCGCCGCCTACGCAGCGGCCCTCGCGGACTCAATGGGGCTGGTCTGCTTCGACCCCCAACTGAACTGGCTCAGGCCTTGAGGCTGGGGGGTGCGCTTCCGTCTCAGTTTCCGTCTCATTCAGCGCCGTTCACGGTCGTTCAGACGGGACCGAAGTCGGTAGCCGCTCTCACAACCGTCCGCCGATGAACGCAGGTGAACGACCCCGTCCGAGGCTCCTGAGACGACCACCACAGTTGGAAAGCGTGTTGGGGGCAACCCCTCACGAGTTCGAATCTCGTATCCTCCGCAGTCGCCTGAACAGGCGAAACGAAGAGCCGGACCGTGATCGCGGTCCGGCTCTTCGGCGTGCTTTGGTTGCAGGTTTGGTTGCATTTATGTCTGACATTACGGTCATTTCACTCGGCCCGTTGGCCGCCGACCGGGTCGTCGGCGGTCTACGGGCGGCTGGACGGCGCCCCGCTCGACGGGGATCCGCGTGAGCGCGAGGTGCGCCGGTTCACCCAGGACTCCTCGTCACGGTGCGGGAGTCCCTGTCCAGCGCGGTTACCGTCGATGTCGGCCTGATCCAGGACCCCAACACCGGTCATGAGCGCCGGGCCGTGGTGGAGACCAACATGCCCTGGTTCTCTCAACTGTTACGCGGCCCGGGCCGACACCGTGTTGGACGTCGTTCTGCGCGCAGCAGATCCTCGTGGGCAGGTTCCCCTTACGATGCGCCGTTCCTCCGCGCGTCGGCAGCCTCGGTGCACATATAGGGGTACGTTTTATAGATACGTACTTCTATATCTACCGAGGTGGCGTGTGGACAAGCCTGCCGAGATGTTCGATCGCGATTACGAGTGGTCGGCGCTGGCCCGGTTCATCGGCGATGAGCAGCCCGGTGCCACGCTCGGAGTGGTCTCCGGTCGGCGCCGCCAGGGCAAGACCTTCCTGCTCGACGCGGCCTGCCGTGCCGAGGGGGGCTTCTATTTCGGTGCGACCGAGGCCGCTGACGCCGAGTCTCTGCGCCGGATCAGCACTGCGCTCACCGCTCATGTCCGGCCCGCCAGCCCCTACCACTTCGCACATTGGGCCGAAGCTGTCGACGCACTCCTTGCCCTCGGCGCCGAGCGCCCCGTGCCCGTGGTGATCGACGAGTTCCCGTACCTCGTCAGAGCCAATCCGGAGCTGCCCTCCATCATTCAAGAGGCGTTCCGTCCGCTGCGGGAGCAGCGGACCGCCTCTCGTGCGCGGTTGCTACTGTGCGGCTCGGCCCTGTCCTTCATGGGCAAGCTGTTGTCCGGCAACGCACCGCTGAGGGGCCGGGCGGGACTGGAACTTGTCGTGCGCCCCCTTGACCACCGACTCGCCGCCGAGTTCTGGAACATCACCGACCCCCGGCTGGCCCTGCAGGTCAACGCGATCGTCGGCGGTACACCCGCCTACCGGCGCGAGTTCGCGCGAGGAGACAGCCCCGACGGGCCCGACGACTTCGACGCCTGGGTTGTACGTACGGTCCTCAACCCCGAGACGCCGCTCTTCCGCGAGGCCCGTTATCTGCTGGCCGAGGAGCCTGATCTGCGTGACACCGCCCTGTACCTGTCCGTCCTGGCGGCCGTCGCCGACGGCAACGCCACCCGCGGAGGTATGGCCGGCTACCTGGAACGCAAGGCCACCGACATCGCGCACCCCATCAACGTCCTCGAAGACGCCGGACTGCTGCACCGCGACGCCGACGCCTTCCGCGACAACCGCCCGACCTACCGCATCGCCGAACCGCTGATCGGCTTCTACCACGCCATCATGCGCCCGGTCTGGGACCAGTTGGAACGGCCCGGCAGCGCCGCCCGGGTCTGGCAGGCAAGCCGTCGCCGCTTCACCAGCAACGTCCTCGGCCCCCACTTCGAACAGGTCTGCCGCGACTGGACCCTCCACCACGCCGACCCCGACCTGCTCGGCGGTCTCCCCGCCCGCGTCGGACACGGCGTCGTCCATGACCCCAAAGCCCGCACCGGGCACGAGATCGATGTGGCAGTCCTCGGTATCGCGGACGGCGGCAAGCCGCCGCTGCTGGCCATCGGAGAAGCCAAGTGGAACGACACCATGGGCATCGCGCACATCGATCGCCTCCGGCACATCCGTGACCTCATCACCCAGGCCGGACGCTACGACACCACCCGTACTCAGCTCATCTGCTTCAGCGGGGCGGGCTTCAACGACAAGGCCCACATCGCCGCCGACACCACCCCTGGCATCCGGCTGATCGATCTGGCAGCCCTGTACGGCCAGGCGTAACACCTGTGCCGAGCGAACTGATGCCTTGATGCCGGTCGACCTCGGCGAGAATGTCATGATCCGGACCAGAAGGAGCGGGAATCAGTCGAATACGCGCGCAGGTAAAGCGGTTCGCACCGCTGGCCAGTGACGATGGGCCTGACATGGCACGCCTCCGACCGGACAGAGGAGGACGAATGGGCAAACAGGTCAAGTGCGGGTCGACCCATACCAAGACCGGCAAGCGGTGCCAGAAACCGGCGATGATCGGTTACTCCCGCTGTCAGTTGCACCGAGGCGAGTGGAACCCGCCGCAGAAGAAGAAGACCAAGAAGCGCTAGCCGCAAGCTGTGGTGCGGTTCTCTGACGGGGAGTTCGGGGGCCTCGTGACGATTCTCAGGCCCCTCCTCATGCAGCTACGCCCCTCGACGACGGGCTGCGGGTCTGGGCGATGTGCCATATGTCCTCTTCCAGCGGGCTCGGTGCCGTTGGTCGCCCTGGCCGGAGCCGTTGATGCTGATCAGGGATTGCAAGGTGGCTCCGTTGTTCCACAGTCCGAGGTGGTCGCGGTGGATGGCGAGGATGCCGTTCTGCAGGGCGAAGGTTTCGGAGGGCCGGCTGAATCGGGTGGTGGTGACGAAGACTGCCAGGTCGGCGCCGAAGTGGGCTTTCGCGCCGAGAAGGTCACGCAGCTCCCGGCTGGCAATGGTGCTGGTGGTGGTGTAGCGCTTGCACTGGATGATCATTGTGCGGCCGTCTGGGAGGCGGCCGGTGACGTCAGCGCCGTTGTCTCCGGAGCCGCCGACGCGGCGGACGTCGGTGCAGCCGTCGCGCCGACAGAGAGCCGCGACCAGGTCTTCGAATTCGGTGCCGGACATCTTGTCGACGTCGGCCAGTGTCCGATGGCCGACCCGAATCGCGTCCTGCCGGCGCCAGCGCCGGTCCCCGCCGCGAAGGAGCCGGTCCGTACGTAAAAGCCACCAGGCTCCGGTAGCAAGGCCGCCGAGCACGACAGCTCCGATGAGGTACGGCCAGGCGGTCCGACTCTTCGGCATGTCCTGGTTGCAGTTCCGATTGCATTCACAGGCGCCATTCGGGACACATCAACCAAGCATGAAGGGCGCACGCTCGCATCCGTGGGGCGACTGACGACGGAGTCACGGCAGCGGTCAGAGGCCGATCATCAGGACCTTGCTGCCGCACAGCCGGGTCATGTCATCGACATCCGACGTGAGGATGGCGGCCGGGCCGGGCTGACGCAAGGCCGCTTCGGCGACGGTGGCGTCGATCGCGTACTTGTGTCCGTGCACGCCGGCGCCCTTGAGCAGCAGTGCCGCCGCCTTGGCCGCCGCCTCGGTGACCGGCTCCACCTTGACCCGGGAGAGCGCCCATTGCAGCCGGGGCAGATCCACCCTGGAGTGGCTCACCTCCACGATGGTGTTGGCACTGACGACAAGGTCCGCTCCCATGTCGTGGAACACCTGGAACATCGCCAGAACCTTCCGGTCCTGCGCCACCCAGGCCGACAGCCCCTCGCTGTCCAGGACGACAGTCTCAATGTGCCCGCTCACGCGGCGCTCGCGCCGCCGGCGGCCTGTGTCGTGCCGAAGATCCGCGCCCGCGCCTCGGCCAGCTCTTCCTCACTGAAGGTCCCGTGCTCATCTGTGTGGCTGCGCAGGTCGGCCCCCAGAAGCTGGTGCCGGATCTGTCTGGCGACCGCTTCGGCCACATAGCCGGAGATGTTGTCCGTGATCTTCTTCAGCTCCGCCACCTGCTCGGTGGGGAGTGTCACCGTGATGCGTGTGGTGTCAGCCATAGCGGCAAGCATACTGCGGTATGCGCGCTACGTGCTCTCTGTTCCCGCAGTCGGTCCGGTCAGAGGCAGTCGGGCGGCTGTCCGTTCGAGGAGGTGCTCAGCTGGGCAGTTGTGCGACCCTCCGGTTCAGCGGGTCCAGTAGCGGTATGCCTCGATCCATTGCG
Organism: Streptomyces sp. NPDC001027; assembly: GCF_040299045.1. NCBI lineage: Bacteria > Bacillati > Actinomycetota > Actinomycetes > Kitasatosporales > Streptomycetaceae > Streptomyces > Streptomyces sp. NPDC001027. The sequence continues at coordinate 32,763 of NZ_JBEPBI010000035.1, read as the reverse complement.
AGCCCTCGGGGGCGGGTTTCGGCAGCGGCAGGTCCAGGATTCCGATGTCCTGTCGGACCGCCCCCCGGGCGCAGCGTGCGACCACGCGCCCGTCCTCGGCCAGATCGACACCGACCACGCTCACCTCGACGCCGAGAACCGTCGTGGTGAACGGCACGGCAAGGTTCTCCTCGATCATCGTGAAGAAGCTGGTGAGCTGCTCATCCTCGCCGTAGGCGTCGACGGTGGCCTCTTCGATCAACGCCTCCAGCACGGCTGGTTCCCAAGTGCTCATGGCCTGACCGTAGCGCTGCACCTTACGGTTGAGGACCGGCGCGTTCAGCAGCGGCGTACCCGCCGTGGCGACGCCGTCGCCAGCAGTCAAGCAGAAGCCCACGGTTGCCAGCGTGTGACGTTGCCTGGTGGGGTTCGGTAGTGAGCGGGCCTGGGGTGGTCCGGCACGCGACAGGGCGGAAGAAAGTGGCACGAGTCGTCGTACGAGAGCCGAGTACGGGCGGCGCGAGGAGCGCACCGCCGCCGGCCCGGCAGGAGACATCCAGCTTCGGGAGGGAGCTGCTCGGCGCCGGCTGGGCGGCGGTGTTCCTGCCCGGTGAGCCCGCCCGCCTTGGGCAGCTGCTGCTGTGGAAGCCGACCGGAGCGGCAGCCGGAGACGGTATGGCGCCCACCGGCCTTGAGACCGAAGCGGTGGAACTCGTCCTGCCGCACGGCCGCTCGGTCAGGCGGCGCAGGGTCGAGGGTTACGCGCTTCCTGTCGCCGTCGCCGTCTCCGCCCTGGTCGATGCGGAGCCGACGCATCCCTCCGGCGCCGCCTGGCAGGCAGCCACTCGTTTCGCGCTGCGGCTGCTGGCCGACGGCCGCCTCCACCCGGCCATCACCTCCTCCGGTTACGACACCTGGCAGGTGGGTCCCTTCACAGCCGCCCAGCGCCGGACGCTGGACGCCCTGGCCGCCGCCTTCCCACCGCACGCCCACTGCCTGCCCGAGCCTGGCCCTGCGCCGGTACGGATCGCCGAACCGGCTGCACTGGTACGCCAGTTCTGCGACGCGGTCGCCGATGATCTGGTCCGTACGCCGGCCGCGCCGCTCGCCATGGGAGCGCTGCCGTACGCCTGGCGCGAGGCCCGTGCCGTGCCCGCCTTGCGTGAATGGGCCGAGGAAACCCAGGCGGCGCTCACCGCCGAGGTCAGTGTCTCCCTGCGCGTCGACGTACCCGAAGGACGCCGACGGCAGTTCCGGGCTGTCCTTCAACTGCACACCGCGGCGGACCCGGCGCTCGTCATCGAGGCCGCACAGCTGTGGAGCGAGCCGACCGAAGTGGAGCGGCTGCTCGGCCCGCGCGCCGAGACCGAGACCCTGCTCGCCCTGCGTCGCGGCGCCCGCGCCTGGCCCCCGCTGCGGAGGCTGCTAGACGATGCCGCTCCCGATCAGCTGCGGTTGACCGACGACGAAGCCTTCGAGCTCCTCGGGGACGCCACGGACGCGCTGCGCGCGGCCGGTGTCGACGTGCACTGGCCGCGCGAACTGGTCAAGGCGCTCACCGCGACCGCGGAGATCGGGCAGCGCACCGCCCCGGGTTCCGCCGTGGGCGGCCTGCTGGACACCGAGGCCCTCCTCGACTTCCGCTGGCAGGTCTCCCTCGGCGGCGAGCCGCTCACCGAGGCCGAGATGGATGCCCTCGCTGAGTCACGCCGCCCCCTCGTCCGGCTTCGCGACCAGTGGGTGGTCGCCGACCCGAAGCTGGTGGCCCGCGCCAAGCGCCGCCGGATGGAACCGCTCACCCCCATGGAGGCGTTGAACGCCGCGCTGACCGGCGAGGCCGTGCGAAGCGAGATGGGGGTCCCCCCGGCCGGAGGCTGGGGGAGGGACGGTGACCGGGTGCCCTGTGCGGCGGTCGGTGCGCTCGGCGACCTGGTCGCTCGTATCCGCGACCCCGAGTCCCGCACTTCCGCGCCCCAGCCCGCCGCTCTCAAGGCCACGTTGCGGGAGTACCAGAAGCGGGGCCTGGCCTGGCTGGCCGAGATGTGCGCACTCGGCCTCGGCGGCTGTCTCGCCGACGACATGGGCCTGGGCAAGACCATCACCTTGCTGGCTCTGCACCTGCACCGCCAGAGCGACCCGACCACCGCGGGCCCCACCCTGGTCGTCTGCCCGACCTCCCTGCTCGGCAACTGGCAGCGCGAGGCGGCCAGATTCGCACCGTCCACCCCCGTACGCCGCTACCACGGCGGTGACCGCCACCTGGGGGATCTGGCCGACGACGAGATCGTCCTGGTCACCTACGGGGTGCTGCGCCGCGACCGCGAAGTGCTCGCCGAGACACCCTGGTCGCTGGTGGCCGCCGACGAGGCCCAGCACGTCAAGAACCCCTACGCCGTCACGGCCCGCGAACTGCGCGCCCTGCCCGCCCGCGCCCGCGTCGCTCTCACCGGCACCCCCGTGGAGAACAACCTCTCCGAGCTGTGGGCCCTGCTCGACTGGACCACCCCCGGGCTTCTCGGCACACTCACCGCCTTCCGTGACCGGCATGCCCGCGCCATCGAGGCGGGCGAGGATCCCGAGGCCGCCGAGCGCCTGTCCCGTCTCGTACGTCCCTTCCTGTTGCGCCGCAAGAAGTCCGACCCCGGCATCGCGCCCGAACTGCCGTCCAAGACCGAGACCGACCACATCGTCCCGCTGACGGCCGAGCAGACCAGCCTGTACGAGGCACAGGTCCGCGAGACCATGGCGAAGATCGCGGAGTCGGAGGGCATCGCCCGGCGCGGTCTGGTGCTCAAACTGCTCACCTCGCTGAAGCAGATCTGCAACCACCCCGCCCAGTACTTGAAAGAGCACAGCCTGCTTCAGTCCACTTCCCTGCGGGGCCGCTCCGGCAAGCTCGACCTGCTGGACGAACTTCTCGACACCATCACCGCCGAAGGCGAATCCGTGCTGGTCTTCACTCAGTACAAACAGATGGCGGCGCTGCTGGAGAAGCATCTCGCCGAGCGCGGCGTCCCCGCTCTCTTCCTGCACGGAGGCACCCCCGTCGCGCGGCGCGAGGAGATGGTGGACCGCTTCCAGCGCGGTGAAGTACCGGTGTTCCTGCTGTCGTTGAAGGCGGCGGGCACCGGACTCAACCTCACCCGCGCCACTCACGTCGTGCACTACGACCGCTGGTGGAACCCGGCCGTCGAGGACCAGGCCACCGACCGCGCCTACCGCATCGGCCAGGACAAACCAGTCCAGGTGCACAAGCTCCTCGCGGAGGGAACCGTGGAGGACAAGGTGGCGAAGCTGCTCGAAGCCAAGCGCGCCCTCGCCGATGCCGTCGTCGGCTCCGGCGAGGCAGCCCTCACCGAACTGTCCGACGCCGAACTCGCCGAACTCGTCGCCCTGGGAAGGCAGTCATGAGCCCCGCTGTCCCCGGCCCGCGCCGTGCGCCCGCCCGCGGCAAGCGGGCCTTCGCCGCGACCTGGTGGGGCCAGGCATGGGTGGCCGCCCTGGAGGACTCCACCCTGGACGCCGGACGGCTCTCGCGCGGACGCACCTACGCCCGCCAAGGCATGGTCAGCCCGGTCACCATCGCTCCGGGCCAGGTCAAGGCCGCTGTCCAGGGCAGTCGCCCTCGCCCGTACCGCTCATCGGTCCACCTGCCGGTCCTCACCGCCCCTCAGTGGGACACCCTGCTCGACACGATCGCGGCCCGCGCCGGGCATCTCGCAGCTCTTCTCGACGGCGAGATGCCCGCCGAACTCGTCGACGACGCCCGGCACGCAGGCGTCCCACTGCTCCCCCTGCCCACCGAGCTCGATCCGGAGTGCTCCTGCCCCGACTGGGGACACCCCTGCAAGCACGCCGCCGCGCTCTGCTACGCCATCGCAGCCACCATCGACACCGACCCGTTCGTGCTCTTCTCGCTGCGCGGCCGCGGTCGCGAGGAGGTCTTCGCCCAGCTACGCGCACTCCGTACAGCAGCACAGGAAACCGCCACCCCGTCGGCACCGGCCGGCATCCCGGCCGCCGCCGCGTACGCCCACTGGGCCGAAGAGCCCCCCGAACCGCCCGAACTCCCGGAACCCGCCGCCCACACCACAGCACTGCCCGTCGCCCCGCCACCAGGCAGCGGCCTGGCCGCCGCGGACCTGGAACGCCTCATGGCCGACGCCGCCGCGCGCGCCGCCCGGCTCCTCACGGGCGACACCGCCGACCTGCACCTGACCCAGCACCAGGACGCCGTGCGCATCGCCGCGAGCGACCCCGGACCCGAGTGGTTCCACCAACTGATCCGGAAGACCGGCGCCAACCCCACTGCCTTCGCACGCCTCACCCGCGCCTGGCGCCACGGCGGCCCCACGGGCGTCACCGTCGCCGAACAGCCCCACACTCCCGACCCGACGGTGATGAAGGCCGCCCGCGCCGCCCTGGACGCGGCCCTCGTCGAGATGACCGACTCCCCCGTACATCTCAGAGCCTGGCGCAACCGCTTCACCCTCACCCACCACGGCATCCAATTGCGTCTGGGCCCCGACGCCCGCTGGTACCCCTACCGCCGAGACGACGACGGCGAATGGTGGCCCGCGGCACCAGTCGACAGTGACCCGGTCACCGCGCTCACCGCGGTCTGGTCGCAGAACGGGGAGTAAGGGGGCGATTCCGCGCAGACCAGAAACCACGAGCAGAAGCTGGACACACTCACGCTGCTCCACTTCCGTCGAAGTCGGTGCCGGTCATCGCGTCCACCTCGGCGAGAGTCCGGCACCCTGCCTCCAAGGGCGCGAGTCGGACACGACCGCCGTGACGTCAACGTCAGCAGTCCACTGCCGCTCTTTCCAGTGGTTACAGGGTTGATCGACTCCGTAGAGGCTGCTTTGGTCGCGACGCTCACGGCGTGGCCGACACGACATCGCACACACCGGACGGCGCCGACCCGTCCCAGGAGCATGATTGCGGGCCGGTGCGAAAGCCGGTCGGCACCGACCGGGTGCGGTTCTCCCTCCTGGGCTGGGTGCTCGCACCTCTAACGACATTGCAGGCCCGCAGCCTGATGGCCGAGTTCGGACCGGGGATGGACGCCCAGACGGCCTGGATGACCGCACGGCTGGCTCGACACCCGGACGAAGTCCCGTACGCGAGGTGGCGCCTGACCGGTGAGGAGAAGACCGGTTGACAGCCCAGGCAACCGAGCAGGATGCGGCACCCCCTCAGGTGCGCGCTCCGCTTCTGAGGGACATCGGTCACGACGCACACGGAACCAAGGCCGGATTCGCAGGGTTCACACGCCGACCACACGCCCGGCATCTCACCTGAGCTCTCCGCAATGTGCTTTATCGATTCAACAGGATCGCGCGAAGTCGCCGCCAGAGACACTCCGATTTACACTGGGAAAGCAGGACTTGCCAACCGCTCCGAGTGAGTGTCGGGCACGGGAGAGCCGAAGAGTGGCCAGCCCCCTTTTGCATCGGTGTTCTCGCCGGTTCCACCCCGGATATAGCGTGTTCTAACGGCGCAGGGACCATCAGCGCCGCAGACGTTTTCCGCGCTGCTCCACCGCGCGAGGGCCCCGGATTGCGCTGCTTGAGAATCATGAATCTTTCTTTGCGAAGCTGCTGCGCGCCGTACCGCCCAACCCCGTTGATCAGGCCTCAAATGCGGCGGCTTCGCACGTTGTAATGCGCCATCGACGAGGAGGAGAAATGAGCGGGTTCAGGGACATCGTAGGGCCCATTAAATTTCGGTTCATGAAGGAGGGGTGGACGAAGGGGGTGGAAATCCGCGGCCTTCCAGCGCTGAATCTGCGGATCACGTTGTCGTCCCCGCCTGGTCCGGGAGGCGACATCCAAGCGCAGCTGCACCGTCTGGGCGGCCCGGTAGGCGGCTCCGTAAGCCTGCCGGCGGACGGAGCGTCGCATGAGCACACCTGGGCCAATCTGAGTCCGGGCATGTACAAGGTCGCATTGACGAGCGGTGCACCGCTCCAGGGCCAAGCGAAGACCGGCACCTATGCGCTCAGCAGTGACGCCCCGGAAGCCGACGAGGCGTTGGCCTCCTTTGGCGGGCCCGATCTCGAAGAGCCCCAGTTCCTCGAATAGATGATTGCGGACCGCGGCTTGGCCAAAGAAGGCTGGAGGGGTCATGACGGATGGCAGTACGGTGGCCATTTACGGCATCACGCCGGAGGGCGAGCTGCGGTGGTACCGCCACGACGGCTGGCAGGACGGCACCGCAAGCTGGACCGCCGGACAAGGCGGAGTCAGAGTCAGCGGCGGCTGGGACATCTACACCACGGTGTTCGGCGGCGGCGAAGGCGTCATCTACGGCATCACGCCGGAAGGCGAGCTGCGGTGGTACCGCCACGACGGCTGGCAGGACGGCACCGCAAGCTGGACCGCCGGACAAGGCGGAGTCAGAGTCAGCGGCGGCTGGGACGCCTACACGACCGTGTTCAGCGGCGGCGAAGGCGTCATCTACGGCATCACGCCGGAAGGCGAGCTGCGGTGGTACCGCCACGACGGCTGGCAGGACGGCACCCCGAGCTGGACCGCCGGACAAGGCGGAGTCAGAGTCAGCGGCGGCTGGGACATCTACACGACCGTGTTCAGCGGCGGCGAAGGCGTCATCTACGGCATCACGCCGGAAGGCGAGCTGCGGTGGTACCGCCACGACGGCTGGCAGGACGGCACCCCGAGCTGGACCGCCGGACAGGGCGGAAACCTGATCAGCGGCGGCTGGAACATCTACAGCAAGGTGTTCGGCGGCGGTGAAGGCGTCATCTACGCCGTGACGCCCGAGGGTCAGCTGCGGTGGTACCGCCACGACGGCTGGCAGGACGGCACCGCAAGCTGGACGGCCGGACAGGGCGGGAACCTGCTCAGCGGCGGCTGGAACATCTACACCACGGTGTTCGGTGATTCCGCGGTCGGCCACCCGCGTGGGGTGCTGCCGATCGGTGACATCTTCTATCAATGCAGCCGTTTTGGCGCTGATGGCGTCCTGAGGGTAGCTGACGAGGGAACGGTGTCCGTCGACTCCGAAGAGCGGATGTCGATCAGTGGACCAGCGATGCCAGGAGAAACATTCTCCTGGCAATGGAGCCTCCTCGATGAGAGTAAAACGCTCAGATTCCGAAGAGGAGAGTACTCGATTACGGCTGATGGGCGAGCTCAGGTCGCCATAGTCAATCTCGGCGGCTCGCTTGACGGCAAGAAACTATCTGCCAAGGGTCACGCCGAAGTCGTCACGGCCAAGGTTGAAGGATCGACCTCAGTTACTGTTCCAGGTGGGTCGGCGGGCGCTGGTGGAATCGCGGTGGGGCCCTCTGCCCACACCGATGTCGAGATCAGTCCGGACGGAGCGGGCGTCGAGGTCGGCGCTTCGGCAGGCACGATCGGCGGGCACACCGAGATAACTATCGGAGGCCAAAAATACGGCACTGGAGTCGAGCTCGGACTCAAGGCAGAAGCGGGTATACATTGGGGACCCACAAGCACCATAAAGCTACCTGTCATAACGGTCAGCGGCCCCAATCCGATGGCTGGGGTAACCTCGTTCGTCACACACGCCGTAACGGACTTTGCTCGAGATCCGATTAAGACATCGGAAGAAACGCTCGGCGACATCCTCGGTGCGGGAAAGGACGCTGCCGACGCCGTCGGCCAGGTGGTAGAGCTGGGCGAAGACCTCGTCGGCTTGGCGAAGAACATATTCCAGGTGGATAACGACGACAGCAATATCGTGACCAGCAGTCAGACGTCAGGATTCCGCCCCAAGACCCTGCCGCCCGGCGCAGGCATCATTGACTGATGAAACTTCCGCCGGGGTTGACACGGACAGCACAGAAGCCGCCCCGCCACGGCTCGCAACGGACAAGCCCGTAATTACGGGCGTTCACGGGGTGCGTTCGGCGAGGAGGGTCAGTTCGTCGAGGAAGGCCTCCGCCAGCAGGTCGGCGTCCTGGCTGCCCGAGTTGGTGGCGACGCTCAGCGTGTGTCCCCGGGTGCAGCCGCCCAGCGCGAAGGTGGCCGTGTCGGCCGGGGGCACCATGGGGACGATCGTCAGGCGGCGCAAGGGTCGCCCGGCCAGCGTCTGACCCTGTTCGCGCAGGTGGACGTAGGAGCAGGCGGCAGGCGCGTACGAGGGCGCGAAGATCTTCCCGCCGGCCAGGGCCATGGTCGCCCCGGGCACCGCCGCGAGCGTGCCCTCGAACAGCTTCTCGGAGGTGCGCCGGGGCCGGGTGACCGGGGTCAGCAGACCGGTGCAGGCGGTCAGCCGGGCCGCGGGGTCGGACAGGTTCACCGGCGCGGGCACGCGGACGTTGGCGAACGCGTTGCCCAGGAACTCACCGCAGTCGTCCGGGCGTTCGTCGACCGGGACCGACAGCCAGACCTGCCCCGGCTCCCGCTCCCGACCCGTCTCCCTACCCCTGCCCCGGTCCCGGTCCCGGTCAGGGTCACGGTCGCCGTGGGAGGCCGTCCCGGTGCCGGGTGGGGCGGCTTCCGCGGCGGACAGGCACGAGCGCAGGACGCCTGAGACGGTCGCGAGGAACACCTCGTTGGTGGTCGCCGTGCGGGCGGAGGCGGCCTCGCGCGCGGCCCGCAGCACGTCGGTCCGCAGTCGTACGACCGTGTAGGCCGGCTCCCGCGTCCCCCGGTGCGGCAGGGGGACCGCGCGTCCCGCGGTGAGCAGCCCCGGCGGGCCCCCCGCGCTCGGCGCCGGCCGGACCGTCCGTCGGCGGGGGCCCGGCACCGCCAGGGAGGCGGCGCCGTCGAGCGGGCCGCCGTCGTCGAACAGGGCCCGCAGCAGAGTCGTCAGCGAACGGCCGTCGAGCAGGCTGTGATGCATCCGGAAGAGGAGGGAGAACTCCCCTTCGGCCGAGCCCCGCAGCAGGTGCAGGCTCCACGGCGGCCGGTCGGCGGGGAACGGCGTGTGGAACCACAGCCGGACGACGTCCCGCAGGGTGCCGTACGCCTCGTCGACCTGCCGGCCGAGGTCGTGGCCGTCGCGTCGCGCCCAGCGATGCCGGCCGGTCCACCAGGCGAGGCCCGTCCGGGGCCCGCCGGGGGCGACGAGGGTCTGGGTGAGCCGGGGCAGCGCCTTCCAGCGGTCGCCGACCAGCGCCCGCAGCTCGTCCAGCGCGGGCGGGACGCCCGTGAAGTCCAGGGCGATCCCCGCGTTGGGCGGGCCGAACGGCCAGCGGGCCATGCCCTCTTCCATCAAGGGCAGATGCGATCCGGGCATGAGACTGCTCCTGTCGTGGGCGTCCCTGGCGGGGGTCGCCCCGCGCGGGGCGGCCATCGGAGGACGAGGTCCTGTCCCTCCAACGGCCGATCCGGGCGGCGGTCACGTCCTGCGGGCCCCGCGGGTGTCAACGCACGGCCGTGACGGCTCCCTGATGGGGTGACACTGCCGCAGGTTTGCGGACGCGGACCGCGTCGGAGCGCCTTTAATCGGGACTCCGCGTCCGCCTTCGGGCGCCCTGTTCCCGTCCACCGCACCGGCCTCGCGCCGGACAGGAGTCGTCTGTCGTGCCTGGTCCTCAACCGCATCCCGCGCACATCGCCGTGTTCAACGTTCCGATGCACGGGCACGTCAATCCGACGCTGGGGGTCGTCGAGGAGCTCGTACGGCGGGGGCATCGGGTCACCTACGCCGTCACCGAGGAGTTCGTGCACCAGGTGAAGGCGGCGGGCGCGGAGCCCGTCCTCTACCCGGACGCGGGGGACGACTCGGAGGCGCCGGAGGAGATGGGCGAGGGGTTCGCCCGGGTCGTCGACACGGCGCTGGCCTCACTGCCGTCCCTGAGCCGGGCGTTCGACCGGGACCGTCCGGACCTGGTGCTGTGCGACGTCTACGCCTTCGCCGGACTGCTCCTGGGGGCGAGCCGGCAGACGCCCGTCGTCGTGGCGTCCCCCACCCACCTGGCCTACGACGGCATCGTCCCCGAGTTCTTCGGCGTGCCCGGGCTGCCGCAGATCCCGGGCTTCGGGAAACTGACGGCCGCCTTCGCGGAACACGGGGTGGACAGCGCGCGGATCCTGGAGCTCGTGCACCCCGAGCACGCCGTCGCGTTCTTCCCCCGCGCCTTCCAGCGCAGGGCGGACACCGTCGCGGCACGTGACGTCGCGTACGTCGGACCCGCGCTCGGGGACCGGTCCTACCAGGGTTCCTGGCAGCCCCCGCGGCCGGATCTGCCGGTCCTGCTGGTGTCGCTGGGCTCCCAGTTCACCCGGCGACCCGACTTCTACCGGTCCTGCGTCCAGGCGTTCGCGGAGCTGCCCTGGCATGTGGTGATGTCCGTCGGCCACGCCGTCGCGCCGGACGAGCTGGGGCCGCTCCCCGACACCGTCGAGGTCTATCCGCACGTGCCCCAGCTGGCTGTGCTCGCCCACGCGGACGCCTTCGTCACCCACGCCGGGATGGGCGGCACGATGGAGGCGCTGCACTACGGCGTGCCGCTGGTGGCGGTTCCGCAGATGGCCGAGCAGCGGGTCAACGCGGCCCGGATCGAGCAGCTCCGGCTCGGCGTCCATCTGCCGCGCGAGACCGTCACGCCCGAGGCGCTGCGCGAGGCCGTCCTGCGGGTGTCGTCCGACCGGGACATCCGCGCGGGCGTGGCCGCCATGCGCCGGGAGATCGCGCAGGCCGGTGGCGCGGGCGCGGCGGCCGACCTGATCGAGCGGGCCCTGTAGACCGCAGGCATCACAGGCATCACAGGCACCGCATGCAGCGCATGCAGCGCAGCCACCATCCGTACCGCACCGCAGCGCAGCGCAGTCACCGCAGGCCCGCGGTCGTCGCCGGGGCCCGCCGACCCGGCAGCCGCGGCGCCGGGACCACACACCGGCCCGGGAGGCCGGGACCCTGTCCGAGGAGCGACCCCTTGATGATCCACACCCTGGCGTCCGACGTCCGCCGCACGAGCACAGCGCGCCCGCCCCACGACGAGCCGGACCGTCGGCCGCACCTCTATCTCCGTCAGGTCCGTATGAGCGACCTGGACTCCATGCAGCATGTGAACAACGCACGGCTGCTCGAGATGATCCAGGACGCCCACATCGACCTGTTCTACCTGCGCCCCGGGCTGCCCGGGCAGGAGATCCGGCCGCGGTTCGTGTACGCACGCCACGAGCTCGACTACACCGAGCCGCTGGTGCTGGAGCCCGAGCCGGTCACCATCGTCACGACCATCGGCGACCTGCGCCGCTCGTCCTTCCGGGTCACCAGCCGCGTCACCCGTGACGCCCGGGTGTTCTGCACCTGCGTCAGCACGGCCGTCGCGTACGACCCCGACGCCCGCTGCTCGCGCCGTCTCGAGGAAGAGGAGCTCGCCCTCGCGGCCCGCCACGCCACCGCGGAGCCGGGGCGCTGACCTCTGATGCGCCCCTGGTGCGCCCCTGCGGCGGTGCAGGGGCGGCGTCGGGCGGCCCGCCTCAGCGCTCGATGCGGAGCGGCTTCGTCACGCTCACCTGGTCGACCTCCGACACCCGGATCGTCACCTTCATCTCCCAGTCCCCGGCGATGGGCAGATTGACGGCGTCGGCGCCCCAGTAGCCGCCCTTGTCAGCGACCTTGGCGTCGAGCGGGCCGACTTTCTGGTCCGGGAGGGTGAAGGAGACGCGCAGTTCGGGGACGGTGACGAAGCCGCCGTCGGGGCCGTAGACCACGGCCTGGAGGTTGTTGTCGCCGACCCGGCCCGGGTCGAGGGTGACCTGGACCTTGCCCTGAACGCTGCTGACGCCCGGTGAGCCGAAGGAGAAGGGGACGTCGGTCACGGACGCCACCGGCAGTCCGGCGTCCTGTCCAGCCGCCGCGGCCTCGGCCGCCGCCCGGCCCGGCAGGGTGCCGGTGAGGACCGTCGTCAGGACGAGCACGACGACCGCGACGGCGACCTCGACCAGCACGGACCGGCGCAGCGACCGGCGCGGGTCGACCGGCCGGCGGGCGGGGATGACGGCACGGGCGGCTGTGGAGGTGGGGGTGGTGGCTGGGGTGGGGACAGGGGCGCGGGTGGGACCGGCGGGCGAGTCGGCAGTGGGCGGCTCGTCGACGGGCGGTTCGTCGGCCTGCGGTTCGTGGGCCTGCGGTTCGTGGGCCTGCGGCAGCTGCACGTCGGAACGGGCATCGGCGTCGGCATCCGCATCCGCGTCGGCATCGGCGTCGATGCGGGCGCCGGCCTGGTGGGCGGTGCGGTCGGCTTCGGCGTCTGCCGCCTCGGCCGCCCTTCCTCCCACCGGCAGCGGCACCCTGGCCTCGCGCTTCGCGGTCGCCTCCGTCGCGTCACTCGCCCCGGTCGCCTCCGTCTCGTCGGCCGACTCCGTGGTCACCTTCCCCGGTGTCGTCGTCGCGCTCACCGCGTCGGCCGTGTTCGACCCCGCCGACGTCTTCGCCGCCTTCGCCGCCCTCGACTCCGTCGACGTCCTCGTCGTCGCCGCCGTCGCGTCGCGGACCGTGCGGCGCGACCACGCCCCCGCCATCAGCAGGAGCGTCACCGCGGCGAGCTTCGCGAGCAGGACCCGGCCGTACGTCGTGTCCGTCAGCGCGGACGTGGAGCCGAGGCCGCGCCAGGACTGGTAGACGCCGGTGACCACAAGGACGACGACCGAGAGGCCGGCCGTCCGGGAGAAGCGGGTGACCACGTACGAGGGGACGGACGCCCGGTGGAGCAGGGTGAGCAGGGCTGTCAGACCGCCCAGCCAGGCCGCCATCGCCAGCAGGTGCAACACCGAGGACGTCATCGCCGCCGGGACCTGGATGCCTGCCGACGCGTGCTCCGCGGCGGCCCAGGTCAGGGTCAGGGCCACGGCCAGCGCACCGCCCGTCACGAGCGACGCGCGCGAAGGCCGCTCCCCCTGCGGGAGCGTGCGCTGCCGCAGGAGCAGGGCCGCGACCGCCGCCAGCAGCACGAGCCGCGCCGCCAGGGCCAGGCCGGGACGGGTGCCGAGGGTGCGGCTGAGGCCCGAGAGGTCCAGGGCCTGCGCCGGGCCGGCGCCGGTCTCGTAAGGAGCGCGGAGCAGGAGCAGGAACACCGTCGATCCGGCGAGCGCCCACCAGCCGGCCACCAGCAGCCTGCGCAGCGGGCGGACGTCCGGCGGGCCGCAGACGGCGACGAAGACGCCGGTGCCGATGAGGAGGGCGGCGGCGATGTAGGCGACATAGCGGCCGATGTTGAACAGACCGCTGGTGGCCGGGTCCTCCACCGAGGTGCTGGGCAGGGCCGGCGGGACGGCGGACGGCTTGCCCACGGAGAAGGTGAAGGCGCCGGCGATCGGGTGGCTGTCCGCGGACACCACGCGCCAGGCCACCGTGAACGTGCCGGTGCCGAGCTTGCGGGGCAGCGTGACGCGCGCGGTGTCGGCGCGGCCGTCGGCGTGCCCCGCGGCGCCCGTCTTCACCCGCTTGTTGTCGGGGTCGAAGAGCCGGAACGAGTCGTCGAGCAGGCCCACCGACTCGGTGAAGGTGAGGGTGATCGAGCCGGGGGACGTCTTGACGACGCTTCCGTCCACCGGATCGGCGCCGCGCAGGGCCGCGTGGGCCGACGCCGGTCCGCCGCTGAGGCCGAGCAGGACGAGCACGGCGCCGAGCAGCACCAGCGCCTGCAGCCGCCGCCGTCGGCCGACGCGCGCCCCACCGCCGACCCGCCCGCCGACCCGCCCGTCGAACCATCCGCGACGGGACCGGCCTGAAGGTTCCTCGTCAAGTCCGCCGCCGAGCCCGCTGGGGCGGGCGACGTCGGGTCCGGGCCCGTCGCCGTGCCGGCCCTGGGGTCGCCCGCCATCGCGCCCTTCGCTCACGTCACCGCTCCGTCTTGCTCGAGAATCCGAGACCCGCGTACTCGCGGATACGTACGCGTGCACGGGCCATCCGGTTCACCTCGCGGCCTCACGGGGCGGGCGTGGCCGTCACGCGGGGAAGGCTACCTCCCGGCGCAGAAACGCCAGCTGGGCCCTCTTCTCGGGCAGATGCACGTCCGGCAGGTCGATCTCGGGCAGGGTGACGACCGGGCCCGCCTCGAAGCCCTGCCGCAGAAAGCGGGCGATCGCCTTCTCGTTGCGCACATCGGGGTCCACCACGACCCGCGGCCGGTCGAGGACCAGCAGGACGTACGTGGCGAGCACGCCCATCAGCGCCGACGACCAGCCGCGTTGCGCGCCTTGTGAGTCCGCCGGCGCGAGGAGCAGATGGATGCCGAGGTCGCCGGCGGCCACCTCGTAGCAGTCGCCGACCCGGTCCGCGGCCGGCTCGTAGGTCTGGAGGAGGGCGACCGGGGCGCCGTCCAGTTCGACCAGCAAGGCCCGGTGGGTGTCGAGGCCGGCCATGTGCGCGTAGACGTCCGCGACCTGGTCCCGGGTCAGGCCGTTCATGCCCCAGAACGCGGCCCGCTCCTCGCGGACCCACCCGTGGAGGACGTCCGCGTCGGCCTCGGCGTCTACGGGGCGGATGGCGACGGCGCCGAACCCGCCGACCGTCTGCCGGTGGACGTACGGGGACGCGGGCGCGGAGGCTGTCTCGGGCGCGGGCGCGGGCGCGGGCTCGGGCGCGGGCGCGGGCTCGGGCGCGGGCGCGGGCGCGGGCGGCGAGGCGGTCTCGTATACCGGCAGCGAACGGTCGAGCTCCGATACGGAACGGTCAGTCATGGTCGCTCTCCTTCTTCAGCAGCGCCCAGTCGGTGACGACGGGAGCCAGCCCGCCCTCTAGCCACAAGGGGAGCTGATCGTGGTGGTGGGGGTGTCCGGGGACGCCGGACGCGCCGTGCGGGACGACCCACAGGCTGTCCTCGCGGCGGGCCAGGTCCCATACGTAGCGGGCAGCGGGGCCGCGGGCGGCGAGGTCGGTCCAGCCGGGCACGGACGAGGTGCACAGCACGCAGTCGTGGTCGCCCGCGAGAGCCGGTCCCTTGTACGAGGGGTCGGGCAGCGCCCGCCAGGGGGCGAGGCGGTGGGTGTCGCCCCAGCGGACGGCCGGCTGCCCGGCCGTCTCCTCGAGGGCGTCCCGCACCAGCCGCGACCGGTCGACGCCGTACAACTCCTCGGCGCGCAGCAGGTGTTCGAGGGCGTATCCGATCCGCGGGAGGAGCGCCAGCCAGGGGAGGAGGACGTCCGGGTAGGCGGGCGGGGCCGTCAGCGCGGCGAAGGCCGGGTGCGCGGCGAGCCGGCGGACGACGGCGCCGCGCAGGGCCGCGTACCGGCCCGCGTCCTCGCTGTCGGCGTCCATCCGGCGGTCCCAGCGCAGCAGTCGCTCGCGCAGTGCGACGGCCGGGCCGGTCAGGCCGTCGAGTGCGGACACGTGCGCCAGCAGGGGCTCGGCGGAGGCGAGTCGGGTGTCCGTGTGGACGGCCGCCATGTCGGGGGCGGACCACTTCCGCCGCCGCGCCAGCAGCGTCCGGATGCGGTCGGCGCGGTGCGGCGCGGCGAACTCGACGCCCAGCCCCGCCGCCGGGCCCCGCTGATTGGCCATCACCGCGACGCCGTCGGTCAGCCCCGCGCGGGGCGTCTCGTGCCAGCCCGTCCACTCGTGGCCGGGCTCCCAGGCGGGCACGACCCGGATGCCGTTGGCCGCGGCGCGGCGCGGCACCCGGCCCGCGACCCGGTGCAGCAGACCGCCCTCGGCGTCGGCGGCCTGCACGACGTTGACGGGTTCGACCCACTGGTCGAAGGCCCGGTCCACGTCCGCGACCCGGCGGGCCCGCAGCAGCGGGAGCAGGGTCTGGAAGCCGAGGTCGGAGGTGACGCGGGGCGGATAGCGCAGGCTCACCGCGAGCGGGGGGTCGGGGATGTCGTCGTCGGGGACGTCGTCGTCGGGGCCCTCGCCTGCGACGACGCCGGGAACTCCGTCAGGCCGGGCCGGGCCGCCGGCGGGACCGGGGGCCCTGGGGGCCTCGGGGGCGCCAGGCGTGACGGGGACGCCGGAAGTGCCAGGCATGGCGGGGGCGTCAGGCGTGGCGGGGGCGCTGGGGGCATCCGGGGGGCCGTCGTCCAGGCCGTCCGGGCCTCCGGCGATCACCGGTCCCCGTTCGGTCTCGAGCACCTCCACCTCGACGGGCTCCTCCCCCGCCACCCGGACGAGTTCGGTGTGCCGGGCCACCCGCCGCCAGCTGCCGTCCGGCCCGAGCGCCTCGACGCCCGCGCCGGTGCGCCGCAGGCGTTCGCGGTAGAGGTCCTGGTAGTCGGCCATGGCGTTGGTGATGGCCCAGGCGACCGTGCCGGTGTGCCCGAAGTGGGCGATCCCGGGGACTCCGGGCACCGCGAGCCCGACGACGTCGAACTCGTCGCAGGCCAGCCGGATCTGCTGATACACGCCGGGCTCCTCGACGAAGCGGTGCGGGTCGCCGGCGATGACCGGCTGCCCGGTGACCGTGCGGTCGCCGCCGACCAGCCAGCCGTTGCTGCCGGAGGTGCCGGGCCCGTCCGTGGCGAACAGCCCGACCGCCTCCGGGCCGAGATGCCGGGCGGCCTCCTCGCGCCACAGCTTGGCCGGGAACCCGGCGAACAGGATGTGCGTGGCCAGCCAGACGGCCAGCGGCGTCCACGGTTCCCAGCGGCCGGGCGCGAGGCCGACGCGCGCGAACTCGGGTGCGAGGCCGGTGCGGGACGTCTCGCGCAGGCCCTCGTTGACGCCGTCGACGTACGCGCGCGTCCAGTCGGCCGTCTCGGGGTCGCGCTCGACCAGGTCGTCGAAGCAGCGTCGCGCCGTGTCGTCGAGGCGGGCGCGGCGCACGAGAACGTCCCAGGAGAGGGCGTCGGGTCCGAGGAACGACGCCGAGGAGCCACGCGCCCGGTGCCGTTCCACCTCGAGCTGCCAGGCGCGGTCCCGTGCGGTGACCAGCCCCTGGAGGCGGGCGAGCGACCGTGCGTCGGCGGCGCGCAGATGCGGGACGCCCCAGGCGTCGCGGTAGATCTCGGTGGTCACCCTGCGGCCCCATTTCCCATAAGGTTAGGCTCTCCTAAGTAACTGCGGCGGAATCGTACGTGAAGGGTGAAGAAGGCATGGCACAGGGGCGGGGCTGGGAGGGCGCGGTCCTCAAGTTGATGCGGGCGAAGGACTTCACCCTCACCGTGACGGGCACGGAGGACGTCACCGGCGACTACCGCCGGCTGCACGTGTCGGACGGCGGACTGCTCGCCGCGACCGGCGTCCACCCGACGATCTGGGTGCGGCTCTGGTTCGACAACGCGGGCAGGCCGCACCAGCGGGCGTACACGCTGGTCGACCCCGACCCGGCGGCCGGCGCCTTCAGCCTGGAGTTCGCCCTGCATGACGGCGCGGCGAGCGACTGGGCCCGGGCGGCCGTGCCCGGCGACACCATCGAGGCGACCGTCCAGGGCACCGGCTTCGCGCCGCCCGCCCCGGCCCCCTCGCACGTCCTCGTCATCGGCGACCCGGCCTCGCTGCCCGCCGTCAACTCGCTGCTCGGCGCGGGCGAAGGCGCGCTCGGGTCCTTCCCGGCCACCGTCTGGTTCGAGGGCGAGGCAGCCGGCCTGCCCTTCCGGACCGACCCCGCCCGCCACGACATACGGCTCGTGCCCCGACGGGACTCCGGCGCCGAGCTGGTCGAGCGGGTCAGGGCCGAGCTGCCCGGACTGCTGAAGGCCACCCCCGATCCGTACGTCTGGATCGCCTGCGACACCCACACCACCCGGACGCTGTCGGCGTTCCTGCGCAAGGAGCTGGGCGTCCCGAAGGAACGCGTGCACGCCCTGGGGTACTGGCGCGCGGACTGACCGCCCAGGCGGGATCATCGACCCATGGACGTCACCCTTCACCTCTCCCAGGATCCCGAGGCCGACGAGCTCCTCGGGCGGTCCGCGCTCGCCGCGCTGGTCGGGATGCTGCTGGACCAGCAGGTCCCGATGGAGTGGGCGTTCAAGGGACCCCGGACGATCGCCGACCGGCTCGGCGCCGACGACCTGGACGCGCAGGACATCGCCGTCCAGGACCCGGAGGCCTTCGCCGCGCTGCTCTCCGACAAACCGGCGGTGCACCGCTACCCCGGCTCCATGGCCAAGCGCATCCAGCAGCTCTGCCAGTACCTCGTCGAGCATTACGACGGGGACGCGGCCGCCGTCTGGAAGGACGCCGGCACCGGCAAGGAGCTGCTCAAGCGCCTCGAGGAGCTGCCCGGGTTCGGCCGGCAGAAGGCGCAGATCTTCCTCGCGCTGCTGGGCAAACAGCTCGGCGTGCGGCCCACGGGCTGGCGGGAGGCGGCCGGCTCCTACGGGGAGGCCAGGTCCTTCCGGTCCGTCGCCGACATCACCGGCCCGGAGTCGCTGAGCAAGGTCCGGGCGCACAAACAGGAGATGAAGGCGGCAGCGAAGGCCGCAAAAGCCGAGAAATCCGGGAAACCGGCGGGGAAGTAACCCGGACGGCACGCCTTCGCCCCCTGCGCCACGCCCCGGCGGTAACGTCCTTCGCCCCCGCATCCCGCGCATCCCCCGCATCCCTGCTCCGAACAGGTGATTCTCCCGTCCGGCATGCTGAACGTCGGGCGTGTCGCGGGGAGATGACCTCCCATGAGCACCGCACGCAGGCACCCGCCCAGCCGCACCTGGCTGCGCGTGCTCGTCGTGCTCCTCGCCCTGCTCGCGCCGGCCGCTCCCACCGGGTTCGCCGCGCCGTCGGCCGCCGCCTCGGAGATTGTCGAGCACGACGTCCTCGACCCACCGCTGCGCCCGGCCTCCTGCCCCCATCGCTCCGCCGCCGCCCCGCTCCGGCCGGCCCTTCTCCCGCCGGGCGACGCTGCGACCCGGCCGCTTCCCTCGCCGCCGCGGGACTCACACCCCTCGCACCGCCCGCACCCCTCGTCCGTGCTGCGCACGGTGATTCTGCGCTGCTGACCTGCGCCGTCCCCCGGAACGGTCAGCAAGCAACCCTGCACCCTGCGAGGAATCACCATGCCCACAGACCCGTACGCCGTCCTGCGCGCCCTGCTCCGTGCGGAGGCCGCCCGCACCGCCCGCACCGCTCCCAAGCCCCCCGCCCAGCAACCGGCCCGCCCGCAGAGGCCCTCGGGCGGCCGGGAGCGGTAACAGCCCGGCAGCGCAGCAGGACCCGGTCTCGGCCCCGTCGGGAGATTCAGCGCCTTCTGCGGGACGTCCCGAAGAGGGAACGGGTGATCTCCCGGCCGAGCTGGGCGCCGACCGAGCGGGCCAGCGACTTGAAGATCCCGCTGCTCACCACCTGTTCCATGACGGAGGAGTCACGCTCGGCCGGGGGAGCGGCGGCGGCGGGGGCGGGGGTCTTCTTCGGCGCCCGTGCCGGCGCCGGCGCTGAAGTCGGAGCCGGCGTCGGCGTCGGCGGGGTGTGCCCGTCCGGCCGCCGGCCAGCGGCTGCGGACAGCTTCTCGAACGCCGATTCCCTGTCCACAGCCTGTGCATACCGCCCGTACAGCGCGGACTCCCGCACCGCCCGGTCCAGGGCCGGGCCGTCGACCGGTCCCATCAGCGACTCGGGGGCGCGCAGCCGGGTCGCGGCGACCGGCGTCGGCGCCCCCCGTTCGCTGAGGACGGTGACGACCGCCTCGCCCGTACCGAGCCCGGTGAGCAGCTCCTCCAGGTCGTAGGAAGAGTTCGGGAACGTTTTCACGGTGGCCTTGAGGGCCTTCTGGTCGTCCGGAGTGAAGGCCCTCAGGGCGTGTTGGAAGCGGTTGCCGAGCTGGGCGAGGACGTCGCCGGGCACGTCCTTCGGGGTCTGCGTGACGAAGAACACGCCGACGCCTTTCGAGCGGATCAGCCGAACCGTCTGCGTGACGGCGTCGAGGAACGCCTTCGAGGCGTCGGCGAAGAGCAGATGCGCCTCGTCGAAGAAGAAGACGAGCTTGGGCCGGTCGACGTCGCCGACCTCGGGAAGGTCGTGGAAGAGGTCGGCCAGCAACCACATCAGAAACGTCGAGAAAAGCTGTGGTCTGTCCTGGACGGCGGCCAGCTCCAGCACCGACACCGTCCCGCGGCCGTCCGGTCCCGTGCGCAGGAACTCGGCCGTGTCGAACTCCGGCTCGCCGAAGAAGGTCGCCATGCCCTGCGCCTCGAAGGCGGTGAGCGACCGCAGGATCACCCCCGCGGTGGCGGTGGACAGGCCGCCGACGCCCTTGAGCTCCGACCTGCCCTCGTCCGAGGTGAGGAAGGCGACGACCGACCGGAGGTCCTTCAGGTCGAGCAGCTCCAGACCCTTCTGGTCCGCGTAGTGGAAGATCAGGCCGAGGGACTGCTCCTGCGTCCGGTTCAGCTGGAGCGCCTTGGACAGCAGCACCGGCCCGAAACTGGTGACCGTGGCCCGCAGCGGAACGCCGTGCCCGAGGCCGCCGAGGGCGTAGAACTCGGCGGGGAAGCCTGTTGCCGTCCATTTCTGGCCGACTTCCGCGGCCCGTCCCCGCACCCGGTCGTTCGCCTGCCCGGGCGCCACGATTCCCGACAGATCGCCCTTGACGTCGGCCAGGAAAACCGGCGCCCCCTGCGCCGAGAGCTGCTCGGCGATCAGCTGGAGCGTCTTGGTCTTCCCGGCGCCGGTGGCGCCCGCGACCAGACCGTGCCTGTTCAGCATGCGGAGGGGGATGCGGACGGGGCACTCGGGCAGACACTTGCCGTCCCACAACAGGGCGCCCAGGTCGAGGGCGGGTCCGCTGAAGGCGTACCCGGCGGCGATGTCACCGGCGCTCGTCGGCTCGCTCATCGGCAGCCCCTCGTTCCGTTTTACCCCCGTTCATCATGTCTTTTCCAGCGTCGCACTCCGTCTCCATGGCTGCGCCCGGAACGTCGGGACCGGTAGGCTTTCCGTGTGATCTTCAAGCGCATCGGAAACGGCCGGCCGTACCCCGACCACGGCCGGGAAAGCACCCGGCAGTGGGCGGACGTCGCGCCGCGCCCGGTCCGCCTCGATCAGCTGGTGACCACCAAGCAGCAGCTCGACCTGGAAACCCTGCTCGCGGAGGACTCCACCTTCTACGGCGACCTGTTCGCGCACGTCGTGAAGTGGCAGGGCGACCTGTACCTGGAGGACGGACTGCACCGCGCGGTGCGGGCGGCGCTCCAGCAGCGACAGGTGCTGCACGCCCGCGTCCTCGAGCTGGACTGAGCCCGGCCGGGCCGCGGCCCGGATTTCCACAGGCTTCCACAAGGCCTCCGTCAGGCCTCGGCGGGACCGTTCGTCCGTTCTCTCGGGCCGCCGCCGGGCTTCGCCGTGCCTCCGGCGGGTCCTCGACGCGGCCTGCAGCGGCCTCGGGATTGACCCTTTCGGGTTCTTTCCCGCGCCCCGCGCGGTGTCGGATGATCGTTTATTAGTCACGGCCGCCCGGGCGCACTACGCTGCGCCCATGAGCATGCTGACTCCCCCCGGCATGGGCGGCAAGTACCGGATCACGGGGGACAAATACCCCCGCATGCGTCCCCATCGTCGACGCGGCCGGCTTGCCGTCGCAGTCGTCTCCTGCGGCGCCGTGCTCGGCGTGGCCGGCTGGGGCACCCTGCAGCTCATCGACGTCTTCACGGGCGGCGGAGGCACCGCCACGGCGGCGGACGGCTGCCCGAAGAACACGACGAAGGCGGGCCCAGCGGCCTCCGCGTCGGCGTCCGCCGCCAAGGGCGCCGGCGCCGGTGCGGGCACCCCGGCCGGAAAAGCTACGGGCGTCGGTGCCGGTGCGGTGCCCAAGCCCGCGCAGATCACGGTGAACGTCTTCAACGCCACCACCCGCAGCGGCCTCGCGAAGACGACCGCGGACGAGCTGAAGAGACGCGGCTTCAAGATCGGCGAGGTGGGCAACGCCGCCAAGCAGTACGACAAGAAGGTCGCCGGGACCGGGATACTGCTGGGTCCCGCGTCCTCGCTCAACACCTCGCTGCCGGTCCTCGCGACGCAGCTCGCCGCCGCCGAGCGCCGCACCGACGCCGCCCGCGCGGGCACGGCGGTCGACCTGATCATCGGCAACGGCTTCAAGGCCCTCACCAGCCAGGCGGAGGCGACCAAGGCCCTGACGGCGCTGAGCGCCCCGCACCCGACGGCAGGCGCCGACACGAAGAAGAAGGGCTGCTGACGACCGAATCGCCGGCCGTCAGCACCTCCGGCCTCCGGCCGTCAGCAGATCCGGCCGTCAACAAATCCGGCCGACAGCAGATCCGGCCGCCCGGTGCCGCGTCAGGAGTCGACGCCACGACTCTCGATGCGACGGCCCCCTGCGGTCGGGACGGCGCTACTCCGCCGCCCCGTACAGCCGGTCGCCCGCGTCGCCCAGGCCCGGGACGATGTATCCGTGCTCGTTGAGGTGGTCGTCGACGGCCGCCGTGACCACGGTGACCGGAGAGCCCGCGAGCTCGCGCTCCATGATCGCCACGCCCTCCGGGGCGGCCAGCAGCACCACGGCCGTGACGTCGTCGGCGCCGCGCCGGATCAGCTCGCGGATCGCGGCGACCAGCGTGCCGCCGGTGGCCAGCATCGGGTCAAGGACGTACACCTGGCGGCCGGAGAGGTCCTCCGGCATGCGCGTGGCGTACGTGGACGCCTCCAGCGTCTCCTCGTTGCGGATCATGCCGAGGAAGCCCACCTCGGCCGTCGGCAGCAGCCGGACCATGCCGTCCAGCATGCCGAGGCCGGCGCGCAGGATCGGGACGACCAGCGGGCGCGGGTAGGAGAGCTTGACGCCGGTGGTCGAGGCGACCGGCGTCGTGATGTCGACCTGTTCGGTGCGCACGTCCCGCGTGGCCTCGTAGGCGAGCAGGGTGACCAGCTCGTCGGCCAGCCGGCGGAAGGTCGCGGAGTCCGTGCGCTGGTCGCGCAGGGTGGTGAGTTTGTGGGCGACCAGAGGGTGGTCGACGACGTGGAGACGCATGTCGACAACAGTAACCGGGGCCGTCCCGCCCGGCGTCCCCACACTCGGTGAACCTTTCCCCCGGACTTTCCGCTGCTTCGGCCGTTCGCTGGCGTCGCACCGCCCGTCGGAGGGAAAGTGGGAGGCAGGTATGGAGACGGACCGGGGTACCCGGGGTGGTGTGCTGATGCCTGACCTGCCCGACCCGACCGACGGCGACCCGCCGACGAGGCCGCCCGAGACCGACGCGGAGCGCCGCCGGCGCCGTGCCAGATTCCTGCGCGAGCTGGCCGAGGCCCGGGAACTGCGCGACCGGGTCCAGCCGCGACGCGCCAAGACCGCCCGCCTGCGCCACGCGATGCGGATGCGCACGTTCCGCTGGTAGTCCCGGCCGTGCGGCGGTGCGCCGGACTTGGGGCATACGGGGAAGATCACCACCGTCACGGGTGTCGCGTGGAGTGTCCTGTGGGGCGGGCGTGCTTGGCCTCTCGGGAAAGCCGCGTACGATCCGCTCGTGGCGGCAACGAGTGCGCTGGTGAGTCGCTCACGGACGTGACCGCGGACGTGCGATCAAAACCACCGGACACAGGGAGCCGAAGACGTCCCCTGAACGCCTTGTTTCTGCCACGATTCCGAGTGGGCGGGGCTCGGAGCCCGAGCTCTCCGCCCAGACAACCTCCGCCGGGGGGACCCCCAACCGGCACGCCTAGGACCAGTGGGAGAGTCACGGTGTACTTCGCCGCACTGCTCGCGCGCACCGAAGACGGGTGGGAAGCGAGCGACACAGAGCTCGACGATGTGGAGACCCTGTCGGATCTGGCCGACCTGGCCCGGGAGGCATCTCCGGACGAGGACACGGTGCTCGTGCTGATCGAGCAGGAGGACTCCTGGTTCGGGGTCGTCCGCATCGACGGTGAGGAGGATCCCCGCATCTACGTCTCCGACGCCGCTGCCGCCGCCCGCAGCTCGTACGGCGAGATCCTGCTCACCGACGAACTGCTCGGAAGGGATCCGGACGACGACGACCTGGACGCCCTCGACCTCGACGGCACCGAGGACGGTGAGGACGACGACGAGGACGAGGGTTCCGACGGCGCCGCGAGCGGCGCTTCCGCCGAGGCCGTGCCGCACGGCCCGGTCGGCGACGCCGGCATCCTCGACGACCTCGGCGTCAGCGAGAAGGAGCTGAAGGGGCTGTCCGACGACGCGCTCACCGAGATCGCCGACGCCCTGGGCGCTTCGGCGGTCCTGGAGACGGTCCGCTGACGGCACCGGAGGCGCCGCCCGATTCCGTGCCCGACCCCGTGCCCGACCCCATGCGCGACCCCTGGCGGGCCGCCATGGGGCTCGCCCTGGACGAGGCCCGGCTGGCCGCTCGGGGCGGAGACGTCCCGGTCGGCGCCGTGGTGCTGGCTCCTGACGGCGCCACGGTCCTCGCCCGGGGACACAACGAACGCGAGGCCGTCGGAGATCCGACGGCCCACGCGGAGGTGCTGGCCGTCCGGCGGGCGGCCGAGGCGATCGGCGAATGGCGGCTGTCCGGCTGCACGCTCGTCGTGACCCTCGAACCGTGCACGATGTGCGCGGGCGCCCTCGTGCAGTCGCGGGTGGACCGGGTCGTCTACGGCGCCCGCGACGACAAGGCGGGCGCGGCCGGCTCCCTGTGGGACGTCGTCCGCGACCGACGGCTCAATCACCGGCCCGAAGTGATCGAGGGCGTGCTCGCGAAGGAGTGCGCGCAACTCCTCACGGACTTCTTCCGCGAGCGCTGATCCGCCCGCCGCAGAACGGATTTCAAACCGGGCCCCACCTTGCTGTAAGGTCTCCCTCGGTAGCGTGTCCGAGCGGCCGAAGGAGCTCGCCTCGAAAGCGAGTGTGGCGCAAGTCACCGAGGGTTCAAATCCCTCCGCTACCGCTCTCACACCCCCCTGATCAGCGGGAACGCGATCAGGGGGGTGTTTTGCGTGCCTCGACGGGTGCGTTCGGCTCTTCTTCGGTGACATCGCAGAAACCGTTCACGAACGCGCCGCACGCGATCAAAAGCGGTGTGTAAATCGCACTTACGGATACACTCGCCGCCGTCAGCGGGGCCCGAGCGGCCACATACAGGGGAGGCCAGGTGGCGGTGAACGCCAAGAAGATCGCCGTCTACGTGCTCGTGGTGTTCGTGCTGTACGTGATCATCACGGACCCGGCGAAGGCGGCGGACTACGTCCAGATAGGCTTCGAGGGCATATCGGACGCGGCCCAGGCCATCGGCGACTTCTTCACCTGGCTCGCCGACGGGGCGCGGTAGCCGAGACCGTCGCACGCACCGGGAGTTCCCATGATCCGCCACCTGGTCCTTTTCAAGCTGAACGAGGGCGTCGAGCGCGACGACCCCCGGGTGGTGCAGGGCGAGGCGGCCTTCCGCGCCCTGGGCGGACAGATCGACGAGCTGCGCTTCTGGGAGCTGGGCTGGAACATCAGCGAGCGGCCCATCGCCTACGACTTCGCCATCAACTCGGCGGTCGAGAACGCGGGCGCCCTCAAGCGGTACCTCGAGCACCCGGCCCACCAGGCGGGCGTCGCGCTGTGGCGGGAGTTCGCCACGTGGGTCGTCGCCGACTACGAGGCCTGAGCCCCCAGCGCGCCCGACCCAGCCCTCCGCCGGACCGGCGGGGGGTTTTGCGTGCTCCCTTCCCAGGCCGGCACCCCCTCGGCCTTCAACACGGTGTTATGGGGTGCTTGCACACAGTGCACATGTCTTGTGATGCTATGACCGCTTTTGACGGATGAGTTGACCGATGTTGACCTGACGAAGAGGTGGCGTTGACCTTGTCGGCCAGTACTGCGCCGCCTCAGACAGAGGCGCCCCCGGCACCCGTCACGGCGTCGGCCACGGCCCCCGTTCCAGGCCCGGGCCCGGTCACGGCCTCGCCCCCGGCACCCGCCCCGGCGCCCGCCATGGAGGCCGTGGAGACCGTGGAGGCCCCGCCGGCCGGGGAGTCCGCGGAGGCCTCTCCGACCGGAGAGTCGACGGAGCCCGCTCCGGCTCCGGAGCGACGCCGTGGCGCCGACACCCGGGCGCTCACCCAGGTGCTCTTCGGCAAGCTCAAGGAACTCCAGCCGGGCACGCCGGAGCACAACCGCGTGCGCGGGGCGCTCATCGAGGCGAACCTCCCGCTCGTGCGCTACGCGGCCGCCCGTTTCCGCTCCCGCAACGAGCCGATGGAGGACGTGGTCCAGGTCGGCACCATCGGCCTGATCAACGCCATCGACCGCTTCGACCCGGAACGGGGCGTGCAGTTCCCGACGTTCGCGATGCCCACGGTCATCGGCGAGATCAAGCGGTACTTCCGGGACAACGTCCGCACCGTGCACGTGCCGCGCCGGCTCCACGAGCTGTGGGTGCAGGTCAACAGCGCGACCGAGGACCTGACGACCGCCTTCGGCCGCACCCCGTCGACGGCGGAGATCGCCGAGCGGCTGCGCATCGGCGAGGACGAGGTGCTCTCCTGCATCGAGGCCGGCCGCTCGTACCACGCCACGTCACTCGAGGCCGCCCAGGAGGGCGACGGCCTGCCCGGCCTGCTGGACCGCCTCGGCTACGAGGACCCGGCGCTGGACGGCGTGGAGCACCGCGACCTCGTCCGCCACCTCCTGGTCCAACTCCCGGAGCGCGAGCAGCGCATCCTTCTGCTGCGCTACTACAGCAATCTGACGCAGTCCCAGATCAGCGCGGAACTCGGCGTCTCGCAGATGCACGTCTCCCGCCTGCTGGCGCGCAGCTTCCAGCGGCTGCGCTCCGCCAACCGCATCGAGGCGTGACCCGGATCCCTGACTCGGATTCCCGACCCGGCCCCCTGACCCGGCCCCCTGACCCGGTCCCCTGACTCCGGACGCCCGTCCCCGGGCACCCCGCCCGCTGTCTTCGGGTACCCAGCCCCTGTCCCCGACCCCGGGCTTCCCCCTCGAGGTCCCTCGACACGTAGCTCGATGGGGTGTCGCACGCACGACCGACCCGTCATCACTGGGAGCGAATCGCCCACCTTCGCCCTTCACGGTGGATCCCTGGTGAAAAACCGTCACACCCCCTTTTTCCAGGGCTGATTCGTCACTCACATGTCGACATGTCACTACAGCGTGTTGCCGACATGTGACATTCTGCCGGAAGAGCGTTTGCCGGGGCTTCGGCTCCGGTATTCAGGTGAAGGCTGACGTTCCTCAAGCGGGGGCGTTGCGCCGCGACCGTCCCGCGACCCAAAGGGGGTGGCATGTCCGCAGAACAGGGCAGCTCGAAGGTGCTCACGCTCACGCTCACGCCGAGCGAGTCCGCGCCCGTCGCGCCTGTCGAGCCCGACGTGCTCGACGACGTCACAGCCCCCGAGGCCCCGCAGGCCCCGGCTCTCACGGCCACGGGGGCCATCGACACCCGCACCCTGTCCCGCTCCCTGTTCCTGCGACTGGCCACGCTCGCCGAGGACAGCCCCGAGCGCGTGTACGTCCGGGACACCCTCATCGAGCTCAACCTCCCGCTCGTGCGCTACGCGGCGGCGCGCTTCCGCTCGCGCAACGAGCCGATGGAGGACATCGTCCAGGTCGGCACCATCGGCCTGATCAAGGCGATCGACCGCTTCGACTGCGAACGCGGCGTGGAGTTCCCGACGTTCGCGATGCCGACGGTCGTGGGCGAGATCAAGCGCTTCTTCCGTGACACGTCGTGGTCGGTGCGCGTCCCGCGTCGCCTGCAGGAGCTGCGGCTGGCGCTCACCAAGGCCAGCGACGAGCTCTCGCAGAAGCTGGACCGCTCCCCGACGGTCGCCGAGCTCGCCGCGGTGCTGGGCGTCTCCGAGGAGGACGTCGTCGACGGCCTCGCCGTCGGCAACGCCTACACGGCCTCCTCGCTGGACTCCCCCGCCCCGGAGGACGACGGCGGCGAGGGCTCCCTCGCGGACCGCCTGGGCTACGAGGACACCGCGCTCGAGGGCGTGGAGTACCGCGAGTCGCTGAAGCCGCTGCTGGCCAAGCTCCCGCCCCGCGAGCGCCGCATCATCATGCTGCGCTTCTTCGCCAACATGACCCAGTCCCAGATCGGCGAGGAGGTCGGCATCTCCCAGATGCACGTCTCCCGCCTCCTCACCCGGACGCTGGCCCAGCTGCGCGAAGGCCTCATCTCCGACTGAGGCGCGAAACCGGTCGGCGCACGCACAGGGGTTCCTCACTGACGGTGCGTCAGACACACTGGCGCGATGCGCAGTCCGACACGGGCACATGGCCGCCGGGGCGCCCTCTGGGGCGCGTCGGCGGCCGCCGTCGTCTTCGCCGCGGGAGCGGCGGGCCTGCTCGCCGGATGCGCCGGAGACGGCGGTGGGGGCGGCTATGTCGCTCTCGGCTCGGCGGGCGATTCCGCGCGTCCAGGCACGGGCGGGTCCGGGTCCGGGGGACCGACGGGCGGGATTCGGCTCGTTCCGCTGGACGGCGAGAGCGGATACCCCACCGGAGCCCCGGGCCCAGGCCCTCGTCCGGGTACGACGACCCGGCCTCCCGGCAGCGGTACGAGTACGGGCGCCGATGGCGATGACGACACCGATGCGGCTGGCGATGCCGAGGCCAATGCCGGGGGAGACCGGGCGCCGCTGCCGCCCCGGGCCTCGGGCGCCTCGGGCGGTCCCGGTGGCGGAGCGCCCTCGAACCCACCCTCGGCCCCGTCCTCGCCCGGCCCCACGGCCCCGTCCGGACCCTCGTCCCCCGGTCCGGCCGCGCTCAGCGTCAGCGAGCCGGTCCGCGTGGGCACGGAGCAGCGGTGGTGCGAGGACGTGACCCTCGTCTTCCACAACTCCGGCGGCAGAGCGGTCGCTTCCGGCGCCGTCCAGTTCGGCGCCCATGTCGTCGATGGGCTCGGCATCGACTGGGCCACGCGTGAGTCGACGGTCCCGCTGCCGACGCCGATCCGCGCGGGCGCACGGACGGAGAAGACGTGGACGGTGCGCGTCGACGCGTGGCGCGTACCGCTGGGCATGCACATCGAGACCCGGGACGTCTCGGTGCGGTGGCGCTGACGGCCGTTCGTCAGTTCGTTCGCTGGTTCAGTTCGTCAGCCCCGCCGACGGCCTGGAGCCCTGCCGGGGCCCGTTCGCCAGTCCCGTCAGTCCCGTCGGGCGAGCCGGGGGGGCAGGCGGGGGCCGTGCACCCGGCGCGCGGGTGCACGGGACGCCCGCGTTACTTCAGCGCAAGCCAGGCGACCGCGGCGACGATCACCAGTGCGGCGACGACGCCCACGATCAGGCCGATGCGGGAGCCGCCCTGCGCGGGAGCCGGCGCGGCGGCCCGGGGAGCGCCCTCGTCGACGAACGCGCGGAACATCTGGGTGCTGCCGGCGGGGTCGTGGTTGCCCTGGGGGCCCTGGGTGTTAGCCATGGGCCGAGACACTAGCGAAAACGGGTGGGCGGGCCCAAGTGGGGGTGGTGCGGAGCGCCATCCGCAGCGCGGCCGACGCGGTGTGACCGGTGGGCTCGCGTCGGCCCCCTTCCCGCTCCGACCTGCTCGTTTACCGCCGTAATACTTGCCTTTGCCAACTTTTTGCGGCGACGACGGCCCATTTATTTGCCTGTAGCAACCAATAGCTCCTATGGTTGCCCCAAGCAACGAATCCGGGAGGCGTGATGGCCGAGCAGGCGCAGTTCGCGGAGCTGGTGCATCAGCTCAGCGCCGTCGGGGCCGTGAAGCGTGACCTGGGGCGGATCCTGCCGCAGGACTGCTCGGCCGGCTCGGCCGCGGTGCTGACGCTGCTGGCCCGCCACGGCGACATGCGCATGAGCAACCTGTCCGAACTGCTCGCCGTCGACATGTCCGTGACCAGCCGGCACGCCGCGCATCTGGCCGAGCGGGGCTGGATCCTGCGCTCGCCCGACCCGGCGGACAAACGCTCTCGCATCCTGCACCTCACCCCAGAGGGCCACGCGGTGCTCTCCGATCTCTACCGCCGCAGCACGGACCTGCTGGCCGAGCGACTGGGCGACTGGACCGACGCCGAGGTGGGCCAGCTCGTGGGACTGCTGACCCGGCTGCGCGCCAGCTTCGGCGACTGCCGGACCGTCACCCACCGGCCGCCCTCCCCGCCGCCCGAGCTCTCACCGCCCGACCTGTCCCAGCCCGAACCCTCCCCGCCCGAACCGCCGCCGCCCACTGCGCACCGGCCACCCGGACCCCCGATTCCCGTTCGCGAAGGCGAACGGATGCAAACCACCCGTACACCCGCACAAGCGACGTAGGAGAAGGAAGCTCATGGCAACGACCACACCAGCCGGTGTGCGGGCCCACGCGAAGCACGGCGGAGGGTCCCACGGCTCCGCCGCGGACGCCCCGATGACCCACCGGCAGATCATGGAAGCGCTCTCCGGGCTGTTGCTCGGGATGTTCGTGGCGATCCTGTCGTCCACGATCGTCTCGAACGCCCTCCCCGAGATCATCGGCGACCTGGGCGGCGGACAGTCCGCCTACACCTGGGTCGTGACCGCCACCCTGCTGTCGATGACGGCGACGACCCCGCTGTGGGGCAAGCTCGCCGACCTGTACAGCAAGAAGGCGCTCGTCCAGATCGCGCTCGTCGTCTACGTGCTGGGTTCGGCGGCCGCCGGGCTCTCGCAGAACCCGGGCATGCTGATCGCCTGCCGTGTCGTGCAGGGCGTCGGCGTGGGCGGTCTCTCCGCCCTGGCGCAGATCGTCATGGCGGCGATGATCTCCCCGCGTGAGCGCGGCCGTTACTCCGGTTACCTGGGGGCCACCTTCGCCGTGGCCACCGTCGGCGGTCCGCTGCTCGGCGGCGTCATCACCGACACCTCCTGGCTGGGCTGGCGCTGGTGCTTCTACGTCGGCGTCCCCTTCGCCGTCATCGCGCTGATCGTGCTGCAGAAGACGCTGCACCTGCCGGTCGTGAAGCGGGACGTGAAGGTCGACTGGGCCGGCGCGTTCTTCATCTCGGCCGCGGTCTCGCTGCTGCTGGTCTGGGTCACCTTCGCCGGTGACAAGTACGACTGGCTGTCGTGGCAGACGTACACGATGATCGCGGGCTCGGTCCTGCTCGCGCTGCTGTTCGTGCTCGTCGAGACCAAGGCCGCCGAACCGATCATCCCGCTGCGCCTGTTCCGCAACCGCACCATCACGCTGTCGTCGATCGCCTCGATGTTCGTGGGCGTGGCGATGTTCTCCGGAACCGTTTTCTTCGCGCAGTACTTCCAGCTGGCCCGAGACGAGTCCCCGACGATGTCCGGCATCATGACGATCCCGATGATCGGCGGTCTGTTCGTCTCCTCCACCGTCTCCGGGCAGC
The DNA here is from genome assembly GCF_040299045.1 of Streptomyces sp. NPDC001027. Lineage (NCBI taxonomy): Bacteria > Bacillati > Actinomycetota > Actinomycetes > Kitasatosporales > Streptomycetaceae > Streptomyces > Streptomyces sp. NPDC001027. Next base: position 1,687 of record NZ_JBEPBI010000035.1, on the reverse strand, counting down.
TCATCACCCGCACCGGAAAGTGGAAGGCCTGGCTGGTCAGCGGCGGTGTGCTCATCACCGCGGGCCTCGGCCTGCTGAGCACGATCCGCTACGACACCGATTACTGGAAGACCGCGGTCTTCATGGCGCTGCTGGGTCTCGGCATCGGCATGATGATGCAGAACCTGGTGCTGTCGACGCAGAACCAGGTGGACCCGTCCGACCTCGGCTCGGCCAGCTCCACGGTGACGTTCTTCCGTTCCCTCGGCGGTGCGATCGGCGTCTCGGCGCTCGGCGCCGTCATGGCCAACCGCATCACCGACTACGCCAAGGACGGCATCGCCGGCCTCGACCCGAAGTACGCCGCTCTCGCGTCCGGTTCCGACTCCTCGAACCAGATCCCGGACATGGACAAGCTGCCCGCGCCGCTGCGCACGGTCATGGAGAGCGCGTACGGCCACGGCATCGCGGACGTCTTCCTGATCGCCGCGGTGCTGGCGCTGCTCGCCTTCCTGATCACCCTGTTCATCAAGGAGGTCCCGCTGCGGACCAAGGGCGCGCTGGCGCAGGCGGCGGAGAGCGACACCCCGGCCGCCACGGAGACCACGGCGGGCGCGGAGATCCCGGCGGGCGTGGAGATGCCGGCGGGCGTGGAGATGCCGGCGAAGGCGGAGATCCCGGCTGCGGGCACGGTTGCGGCTCCGGCCGCGGGCACCGTTGCGGCTCCGGCTGCGGGCACTGCTGCCGTGGCGGTCGCAGGCGAGGCCCGGGAGGGTCGCTCGGGCGGCGTCCCCGTGCACGGCTTCGTCCGCGGCGCCGAGAACGCGCCCGTCCCGCAGGCCGCCGTCACCCTGATCTCGCTGACCGGACGGCAGCTCGGTCGGGCGGTCGCCCAGGCCGACGGCTCCTACGCGGTGGACGCTCCGGGCACGGGTTCGTACGTGCTGATCGCCTCCGCGGACGGCTTCCAGCCCCAGGCCTGCACGGTCGTGGTGAACGGCGCGGAGCCGGTGGCGTACGACGTCCTGCTCAGCGGGACCAGCGGGCTCACCGGTGTGGTGCGGGCAGCCGAGTCGGGCGAGGGCGTCAAGGACGCGATGGTGATCGTCACCGACGTGCGCGGCGATCTGCTGGCCACCGGAACCACCGGTGAGCAGGGCGACTTCTCCTTCGCCGAGCTGGTGCCGGGCGCGGTGACCGTGGCGGTGAACGCCGTCGGGTTCCGGCCGCGCGCCCTGCCCGTCGAGATCGGCGTCACGGGCGTGACCCGCACGGAGATCGTCCTCGACGCGGGAGCCCAGCTCCAGGGCGTCGTCCGGGCCCCGCACGGGCCGCTGGCCGACGCGCGCGTGACGCTCGTGGACGCGGCGGGCAACGTGGTCGGCGCCGCCACCACGGGCCCCGACGGGGCGTACGCCTTCGCCGACCTCGACGGCGGCGAGTACACGGTCATCGCGACCGGCTACCCGCCGGTGGCCACCGCGCTGACCGTCGCGGGACCCGGCGTCGACGGCCACGACATCGAGCTCGCCCACCCCGGCGAGTAGTCCAGGGCCGGCCGCAGGCCGCCGGAAGCCGGAAGCCGGAGACCGGAGATTCAGAGGCCGGGGACCGGCAGGTTGTCGCAGAAATCCCTCCGGCCCGGTGCGGGCCCACCCACCGCACCGCCCCGGTGACCCTCCAGGAGAACCACAGAAACATATACCAA
>NZ_JBEPBI010000034.1:0-53250 GCF_040299045.1 Streptomyces sp. NPDC001027 | reverse complement strand
GACCGCCGTGACGACCGCCGTGACGACCGGCCTGCGTTCCGTCGGGACGACCGTGGGGACCGTGGTGACCGTCCGAGCTTCCGTCGGGACGAGCGTCGCGATGACCGCGGTGGCCGTCCGGCGTTCCGTCGGGATGACGACCGTGGTGGCTTCGGTCGTCGGGACGACCGTCGGGATGATCGGCGTGAGGGCGACCGCGGGCCGCGCAGGGACGACCGCGGGGACCGTCCGGCGTTCCGCCGTGACGACCGTGGTGACCGGCCCGCTCCGCGTCGGGACGACCGTGGCGGCGACCGGCCCGCGTTCCGCCGCGATGACCGGCGCGACGACCGCCGTGACGACCGGCCTCCGTTCCGCCGCGATGACCGCCGTGACGACCGCCGTGACGACCGCCGTGACGACCGGCCTGCGTTCCGTCGGGACGACCGTGGGGACCGTGGTGACCGTCCGAGCTTCCGTCGGGACGAGCGCCGTGACGACCGTGGTGACCGTCCGGCTTTCCGTCGGGACGATCGGCGCGATGACCGGCGGGACGACCGTGGTGACCGTCCGGCTTTCCGTCGGGATGAGCGGCGCGATGACCGTCGGGACGATCGGCGGGATGACCGTGGTGGCTTCGGTCGTCGGGATGACCGTGGCGGGGAACGCGGCGGGTTCCGTGGGCGGGATGACCGTGGTCCCCGTCGGGACGACCGCGGTGGGCGCCCGGGCGGCGGTTTCCGCGGCCGGGACGACCGGCAGGGCGGCGGAGGCCGTTTCCGCGACGACCGGGACCGGGACCGTGAGCCGATCAAGCGGCTGCCGATCCCTGAGGACGTCACCGGCGACGAGATCGACAAGGACGTGCGGCAGGAGCTGCAGAGCCTGCCCAAGACGCTTGCCGAAGACGTCGCCAAGAACCTGGTGATGGTCGCGCGGCTGATCGACGAGGACCCCGAGCGCGCCTACGCATACTCCAAGATCGCCCTGCGCCTGGCGTCGAGGGTCGCCGCTGTGCGGGAGGCGGGCGGGTTCGCCGCGTACGCCAACCAGAAGTACAGCGAGGCGCTCGCCGAGTTCCGGGCCGCACGGCGGATGACCGGCAGTGCGGAGCTGTGGCCCGTCATGGCGGACTGCGAGCGTGGGCTCGGCAGGCCGGAGAAGGCCCTGGACATGGCCGGCGCTCCCGAGGTGAACAAGCTCGACAAGGCCGGGCAGGTGGAGATGCGGCTCGTCGCGGCCGGCGCCCGGCGCGACATGGGGCAGCTGGACGCGGCCATCGTGACGCTGCAGAGCCCCGAGCTGGCCGCCGGCGCCGTCCAGCCGTGGACCGCGCGGCTGCGGTACGCGTACGCCGACGCGTTGCTCGCCGCCGGGCGTGAGGCCGAGGCGCGCGAGTGGTTCGCCAAGGCCGTGGAAGCGGACCGGGACGGCAGCACCGACGCGTCCGACCGGCTTGCCGAGCTGGACGGGGTGGACTTCGTCGACGCTCTCGACGAGAGCGAGAGCGAGGACGACGCTGATGAGGGCGTCGTCGAGGCGGCGGCGGACGAGGCCGAAGACGTGGCTGAGGCTGCGGAGAAGGCCGACCGTGGGGACGACCGCGACGAGCACTGACGTGCACGCGCGTGGTTGACGGCGACGAGGGGCGGGATCCGGATCACCGGGTCCCGCCCCTTCGTGCGTTCAGGACACGGGTCCTCAGACGTCCAGGGCGCGCAGGACCAGGCCGGAGGCCGGCTTGGGGCCGAAGGACGTGGACTTGCGGGGCATCATGACGCCCTGCCGGGCCAGGTCGCGGACGACCTCCTCGCGGACGGGGTGGAGCAGGACCGCCGTGCCGCCGTCGCGTCGTGCCTTGCGCACCGTGGCCGCCGCGTCGTGGATGTAGGCGATGCGGGCCGGGTCGTCCTCGGGGACATGCCATATGTGCGCGAGGAGGGTGGAGTGCAGGACCGTCGCGTCCAGGGTCCGCCAGGCCTCGGGCCGGTCTGCAGGGACGGTGCGGTCGAGGAGGGCGGTGTCGGGGCGGTCGAGGAGGTGGAAGGCGTCGTCGCCCGCCAACAGGAACGCGTTGCCCGCGGTCGTGGCGTCCGCGAGGGCGTCGAGGGCTTCCGGGAGGGAGACGTCGAGCCGGTGGACGCGGAAGCGGCCATCGAGCGCGGCGAGAGCCTCGGCGACGGGCAGGCCGTGCAGGAGGCGGTGGATGGCGCGGACGCGCAAGGGGTAGCGGGCGGTGTCCACCAGGAGGACCAGACCCTGGTCCCAGGCGCTGGGCGACGAGTGCTCCGCGCGCAGGCGCAGATAGGTCGCCCAGCGATGGTGGCCGTCGGCGATGAGGGCCTGACGGTGTGCGAGGTCCGCCTGGACGCGGGCGGTCTCGGCGGGGTCCGTGATCGCCCAGAGGCGGTGGCTGTAGCCGTCGTCCGTGGTGGTGGACAGCAGCGGGGGGCCGGCTGCCGTGCGGTCGACCGTCTCCGTCGCCGCGCCGCCGCCCCGGTACGTGAGCAGGAGCGGCTCGAGGTTCGCGTGCGTGGCGCGCATCAGCGCCGCGCGGTCCGCGACGACGTGCGGCATGACGTCCTCGTGGGGGAGGACGATCCCCTCCGACGGGTCCGAGAGGCGCAGGTTGCCGATGAGGCCGCGCTGGAGCATGCCGTCGGCGTGCCGCTGCTCGTAGACGTACAGGGAGGGCTCGGCGTCCGCCGTCAGGACGCCCTCGGTCAGCCAGCGCCGCAGGGTGCCGGCGGCCTGTTCGTTGCGGACTGCGGGGATGGTGGCCTGAGGGAGGATCAGCCGGACGATGTTGTACGGGTCCGCGTCCTGGAGGTGGTGCAGGCCGTCGGGGCGGACCACGACGTCGTAGGGCGGGGAGGTGACGGCGGCGAGACTGCCGACCCGGTCGGGGTCGTAGCGCAGGCCTCGGAACGGGGTGAGTTCCAGGCCTCGGGGCGCCGTCGCTTCCGAGTGACCTGCTGAGTTCATCCCGGCATCGTACGTGTGTCGGCGGCATGCGGGATGATCGGGGGAAAGCGGAGCGAACGAGGAGCGATGCGGAATGAGCCGAAGCGTCAGGACGAGGCCCGAGGCCAGTGGGCAGGCCCTGAGCGAGGCGTACGACACGGCGCTGCTCGATCTCGACGGGGTGGTGTACGCGGGCGGGAACGCGATCGTGCACGCGGTCGAGTCGTTGGCCGCCGCGCGCGCGGGGGGCATGCGGCTCGCGTATGTCACCAACAACGCGCTGCGCACACCCGACGCGGTGGCCGACCATCTCACGGAGCTGGGGATGCCGACGGGCGCCGAGGACGTCATCACGTCGGCGCAGGCGGTGGCACGACTGATCAGTGAGCAGACGCCGGCGGGTGCGCGGGTGCTGGTGATCGGCGGGGAGGGGCTGCGGGTCGCGCTGCGGGAGCGCGGGCTGGTGCCGGTGGAGTCCGCGGACGACGATCCGGCGGCCGTGGTGCAGGGCTTCGGCGGGCCCGATCTGGCGTGGGGGCGGTTCGCGGAGGCTTCGTACGCGGTCGCCCGCGGGGTGCCGTGGTTCGCGTCCAACACGGACCTGACGATTCCCAGCGGGCGGGGGATCGCGCCGGGCAACGGGGCGGCGGTCGAGGTGGTGCGGATCGCCACCGGCGCCGAGCCGCAAGTGGCCGGGAAGCCGCTGCCCCCGATGCACCGGGAGACGATCCTGCGGACGGGCGCCGAGCGGCCGTTGGTCGTCGGGGACCGGCTCGACACGGACATCGAGGGTGCGTTCAACGGTGAGGTCGACTCGCTGCTCGTCCTCACCGGGGTCACCGACGGAGCGCAGCTGCTGGCCGCGCCGCCGCAGCACCGGCCGACGTACGTCGACGCCGACCTGCGCGGGATGCTCACCGGGCAGCCGGAGGTCACCGCGGACGGCGGGGATTGCCGTTGCGGCGGCTGGACGGCGGCTGCCGGCGCCGAGAGGCTGGAGCTGTCGGGGGAGGGTCAAAGCCTGGACGGGCTGCGGGCGTTGTGCGCGGCGGCCTGGGCGGCGGCGGGCGACGGGGTCTGCGAGCTGGACGCCGGGAAGGCGCTGGCGCGGCTGGGGTTGTGACACCGGCCCCCGGAGGCGATGGGAGGGTAGGCTAACCTAACCGGGTGTTGGTCGACAGTGTTCCCGAACAGCGTGCGCAGACCGCCCCCGAGCCCCCGAGCCGGCGGGCGGCGTCGCGGGCCGCGGGGCTCTTCGCCGCCCTGGCGCTTCTCCTGCTGGTGGCGGTGGCGAGCATCGCCGTCGGCGCCAAGGAGTTGTCCGTCGCACAGGTCTGGCACGGGCTGTTCGCGGATTCGGGGACGTACGCGGACGTCGTCGTCGACGAGCGGCTGTCGCGGACGGTGCTGGGGCTGCTCGTGGGGGCCGCGCTCGGTCTGTCCGGGGCCGTGCTGCAGGCGCTGACGCGCAATCCGCTGGCCGACCCCGGGCTGCTCGGGATCAACGCGGGCGCGTCGGCGGCCGTCGTCACCGCCATCACCTTCTTCGGCGTCACGAGCCTGAACGGCTATGTGTGGTTCGCATTCTTCGGCGCGGCGGCGGTCGGTGTGCTGGTCTGGTTCCTCGGCGGCAGCCGCGGGGCCACGCCGGTGCGGCTCGCGCTCGCCGGCACCGCGATCAGCGCCGCCCTCTACGGCTACCTCCAGGCCGTGATGATCATGGACGAGGCGGCGCTCGCCCGGATGCGCTTCTGGACGGTGGGCTCGCTGTCCTCGGCGACCGAGGGGACCGTCCGGCAGGTGCTGCCCTTCCTGGTGGTCGGCACGCTCCTCGCGTTCGTGCTCGCCCGGCCGCTGAACGCCGTGGCCATGGGCGACGACACGGCGAGGGCGCTGGGCGCCGACCTCACCCGCACCCGGGCGCTGTCGATGCTCGCGGCGACCGTGCTGAGCGGCGCCGCGACCGCCGCCTGCGGGCCGATCGTGTTCGTCGGCCTGATGGTCCCGCACGTCGTCCGCTCGTTCACCGGCCCCGACCTGCGCTGGATCATGCCGTATGCGGCGCTCCTGTCGCCGGTGCTGCTGCTCGGCTCGGACGTCCTCGGCCGGGTCGTGGCCCGCCCCTCGGAGGTCCAGGTCGGCATCGTCACCGCGATCATCGGCGGTCCGGTCTTCATCTTTCTCGTACGACGGCGGAGGACGGCCCAGCTGTGAAGACCGCGCAGGACTCCGCACAGAGGTCCGCACAGAAGTCCGCGGACAGGACCTCGCACGCAACGGGAGACGAGACGGGGCACAGGAGCGGGCAGACGCCCGCGCGGAGGGCCTCCCGCGGCCGCCGTGCGCTGCGCGGTCCGGGCGGGCTGTCCGTCCGGCTGGACGTACGGGCGCTCACCGTCGTCGTGCTGCTGGTGGCGGCCGCGCTCGCCGCGAGCGTGGTGCTGATCGGCACCGGGGACTTCCCCATCTCGTCGGGCGACGTCGTCCGCACGCTGCTCGGCGACGGCGACGCCGGACAGGAGTTCGTCGTCAACGAACTGCGGTTGCCGCGGGTCCTCGTGGGGCTGCTCGTGGGCGCCTCGCTCGGGCTCGGCGGAGCCCTCTTCCAGGCCGTCTCGCGCAATCCGCTGGGCAGTCCGGACGTGCTGGGGCTCGGGCAGGGGGCGACGGCCGGCGCGCTCGTCATGATCGTGCTGTTCTCCGGGAGCGCCGCCCAGGTGACCGTCGGCGCACTGGTGGGCGGCCTGGTGACCGGGGCCCTCATCTACCTGCTGGCGTGGCGGCAGGGGGTGCACGGGTACCGGCTGGTGCTCGTCGGCATCGGTGTCTCGGCCGTCGCGACGGCCGTCAACGGGTATCTGCTGACGAAGGCCGACTTCGTCGACGCGGCGCGCGCCGTCGTGTGGATGACCGGGACCCTCGACGGCCGTGACTGGAAGCAGGTGTGGCCGCTGCTCACGCTGGTCTGCGTGCTCGTGCCGCTCGTCCTCGCCCACGCGCGCGGGCTGCGGATGACGGAGATGGGCGACGACGTCTCCCATGCGCTGGGGGTGCGGGTGGAGCGGGTGCGGCTGGTGGTGATGGTCGCCGCCGTGCTGCTCACCGCCGCCGCCACCGCGGCCGCGGGCCCCGTCGGCTTCGTGGCGCTCACCGCGCCGCAGCTCGCCCGGCGTCTGACCCGCTCGCCCGGGCCGAACCTCGTGCCGTCCCTGTGCATGGGCGCCGCGCTGCTGGTCACCGCCGACCTGGCCTCGCAACGGCTCTTCGGCGACGGACAGCTGCCAGTCGGAGTCGTCACCGGCGTGCTGGGCGGGGTGTACCTGCTGTGGCTCCTCGTCACCGAGCGCAGGGCGGGCCGGATATGAGCGCCCCCGCACGCGAGTCGACCATCCCCGTACGGGAAGGCCGTGGGCCGAACGACCGAAGGAGCACCGTGAACCGCCTGTCCGCCGAGAACGTCACCCTCGCCTACGACCAGCGGGTCATCGTCGAGGAGCTGTCGGTGGAGATACCCGACCACTCCTTCACGGTGATCGTCGGCCCGAACGCCTGCGGCAAGTCGACGCTGCTGCGGGCCCTGTCGCGGATGCTGAAGCCGCAGCAGGGACGGGTGCTGCTCGACGGGCAGGTCATCCAGACGATGCCCGCGAAGAAGGTCGCGCGGACGCTGGGGCTGCTGCCGCAGTCGTCCGTCGCACCGGACGGGATCACCGTCGCCGACCTCGTCGGGCGGGGCCGGTACCCGCACCAGGGGATCCTGCGCCAGTGGTCGGCCGAGGACGAGCGGGTCGTGCGCGAGTCCATGGCGCGGACCGGGGTCGGCGAGCTGGCCGACCGGTACGTGGACGAGCTGTCCGGCGGTCAGCGCCAGCGGGTGTGGATCGCGATGGCCCTCGCCCAGCAGACCCCGCTGCTGCTGCTCGACGAGCCGACCACCTTCCTCGACATCCAGCACCAGATCGACGTCCTCGACCTGTGCGCCGAGCTGCACGAGGAACACGGGCGCACGCTCGTGGCCGTGCTGCACGACCTCAACCACGCGGCCCGGTACGCCACCCATCTGATCGCGCTGAAGGGCGGCGAGGTCGTCGCGCAGGGCGCGCCGCAGGACGTCGTCACGGCCGGCCTGGTGGAGGAGGTCTTCGGGCTGCGCTGCCAGGTCGTCGACGATCCGGAGACCGGGACGCCGCTCGTGGTGCCGGCGGCGCGCAGGGCGCGGGCCGGGCGGGCGGTGGCGGCGGTCGCCGCAGAGGCGACGGCGGCCGCTACAGAAGCTTCCTGAGCTGGAACAGGTCGCGCAGGCCGGCCTCGAGCCTGACCCGCCCGGAGCCCCACGCCTTGGCGAAGTTCAGCTCGCCGGCGACCAGCGCGACCAGGTCGTCTCCGGTCATCGTCAGCCGGATCTCGGCCTTCTCCCGTGGGGGGCCCTGCAGGGTGTCGTGGACGGTGATCCGGCCGGCCGCCATCCGGCCGACGAACGTGACGTCCAGGTCGGTGATCCGGCAGCTCACCGAGCGGTCCAGGGCCGCGGCCGCCCGGACGTCCCCCTCGGCGCGGCTCATGTTGTCCGAGAGCTTCTCGAGTGCGGCGCGGCACTCCTCGATCGTGGCCATGGCGACCGACGGTACCCCAGACGTTCGAGGTAGCGTCTGCGCATGAGCGACACAGTGCCGCAGACGGGGACGGAGCCGCAGGCACGGACCGCGCCCGACGAGCGGGAGCTTGAGCCGGAGCACGACCCGGCGGGCCCCGCCCCGCTCGGCGTGCCGCGCACCCCCACCGGCCACGCCGAGGCGGACGCGCACCTGGCACGGCTGGCCGACGCCGACCGCCTCGCCACCGACGGACACCTCGAGGTGTACGAGGATGTACACCGGGGGCTGCGCGACGCGCTCACCGCGCTCGACGCCCGCCCGGGGCCTTCGGGTCCCGTCGGTCGTCCGACCGCCGTCCCCGGACGAGACCGTCCGGTCCCGTCCCCTGATTCGCCGTACGGACAACACAGGAGCTGAACCGAACGTGGCAGGAGTCGCACGTCGCCGTCTGGACGCGGAGCTGGTCCGCCGCAAGCTCGCGCGTTCGCGTGAGCACGCCGGGCAGCTGATCGCCGCCGGACGGGTCACCGTCGGCAAGACCGTCGCGACCAAGCCGGCCACACAGGTGGAGACGGCGGCCGCGATCGTCGTCTCCGTCGACGCCGACGATCCCGACTACGTGTCCCGGGGCGGCCACAAGCTGGCCGGCGCGCTGGAGGCCTTCGTGCCGCGCGGGCTCGTGGTGAAGGGGCGGCGGGCGCTGGACGCCGGAGCCTCGACCGGCGGGTTCACGGACGTGCTGCTGCGGGCCGGGGCGGCGCACGTGGTCGCCGTCGACGTCGGATACGGACAACTCGCCTGGTCTCTGCAGAGCGATGAACGCGTCACCGTCAAGGACCGTACGAACGTACGCGAGTTGACGCTTGAAGCGATCGATGGGGAGCCTGTGGATCTTGTCGTGGGGGACTTGTCCTTCATTCCGCTGGGGCTGGTGCTGCCCGCTCTGGCACGGTGCACCGGGCCGGACGCGGACCTGGTGATGATGGTCAAGCCGCAGTTCGAGGTGGGGAAGGAACGGCTCGGCAGCGGGGGCGTCGTGCGCAGTCCGCAGCTGCGGGCGGAAGCCGTGCGGGGGGTCGCCGGCAAGGCGTGGGACCTGGGGCTCGGGGTGCAGGGCGTGACCGCCAGTCCGCTGCCCGGGCCGTCGGGCAATGTCGAGTACTTTCTGTGGCTTCGGGCCGGGGCGCCAGTCCTGGACCCGGCCGACGTCGACCGTGCAGTTGCGGAGGGGCCGCGGTGACTCTGAACCGAGCTCGTACTGTTTTCCTGCTCGCCCACACCGGGCGGCCGGCGGCCATCCGCAGTGCCGAACTGGTCGTCAAGGGGCTGCTGCGCGAGGGCATCGGGGTGCGCGTCCTCGAGTACGAGGCCGCCGACCTGCCGCTGCCGGACGCGGTGGAGCTGGTGTCCGAGGCCACCCCGCAGTGCCTCGAGGGGTGCGAGCTGCTGATCGTGCTGGGCGGCGACGGCACCCTGCTGCGCGGCGCGGAGTTCGCGCGGGCCTCCGGGGTGCCGATGCTCGGCGTCAACCTCGGATCCGTCGGCTTTCTCGCGGAGGCCGAGCGGGACGACCTGGACAAGGTCGTCGACCGGGTGGTGACGAAGGCGTACGAGGTCGAGGAGCGGATGACCGTCGACGTCATCGTGCACCGCAACGGCGACATCGTGCACACCGACTGGGCGCTGAACGAGGCGGCGGTGCAGAAGGCCGGCGCCGAGAAGCTGCTGGAGGTCGTGCTGGAGATCGACGGGCGGCCGGTCACCGGGTTCGGCTGCGACGGCATCGTCCTGTCGACCCCGACGGGCTCCACGGCGTACGCCTTCTCGGCCGGCGGTCCCGTGGTGTGGCCCGAGGTCGAGGCCCTGCTGATGGTGCCGATCAGCGCGCACGCGCTGTTCGCCAAGCCCCTGGTGACCTCGCCGAACTCGGTGCTGGCCGTGGAGCTGCTGCCGCACATCCCGCCCGGCGTCCTGTGGTGCGACGGACGGCGGACCTTCGAGCTGCCCGCGGGGGCCCGCGTCGAGGTGCGCCGGGGCGCCGTGCCGGTACGGCTGGCGCGGCTGCACCACGCCTCCTTCACCGACCGTCTCGTGGCGAAGTTCGCGCTGCCGGTGTCCGGGTGGCGCGGCGCGCGGCACTGAGGGCGCGGCGGGTCCGGCGGCGTCCGGCGAGGCTCGGCGGCGGCCGCGGAGAGTGAGCGGCCGGTCGCTGTCGTCGAGCCATGGGTCATCTCCACCCGCGCGGGTGACAGGGTGCCTCGCACTTCCGCCGCCGGACCTCGTAAGGTCTTCTCCGTGTTGGAGGAGATGCGGATACGGTCGCTCGGAGTCATCGACGACGCGGTCGTCGAGCTGTCGCCGGGGTTCACCGCGGTCACGGGCGAGACGGGCGCGGGCAAGACCATGGTCGTCACCAGCCTCGGGCTGCTGCTGGGCGGGCGTGCCGACCCCGCGCTGGTGCGGATCGGCGCGGAGAAGGCGGTGGTCGAGGGGCGGATCGCTCTGCCCGCCGACTCCTCGGTGGTCGTCCGGGCCGAGGAGGCCGGGGCCGAACTCGACGACGGGGCGCTGCTCATCAGCCGTACCGTTTCCGCTGAAGGGCGGTCACGGGCGCACGTGGGCGGGCGGAGCGTGCCGATGGGCGTGCTCGCCGAGCTCGCGGACGAGCTGGTGGCCGTGCACGGGCAGACCGACCAGCAGGGGCTGCTGAAGCTGTCCCGGCAGCGCCAGGCGCTCGACCGGTACGCGGGCGACGCGGTGACCGTGCCGCTCGCCAAGTACACCGAGGCCTACCGGCGGCTGCGGGCGGTGGCCGGCGAGCTGGAGGAGATCGTCACGCGCGCGCGTGAGCGGGCCCAGGAGGCCGACATGCTCCGCTTCGGGCTCGACGAGATCGCCGGCGTCGAGCCTCGCGCCGGCGAGGACGTGGAGCTCGCGGAGGAGGCCGAGCGGCTCGGGCACGCGGAGGCGCTGTCGTCGGCCGCCACGGCCGCCCACGCCGCTCTCGCCGCCAATCCCGAGGACCCCGAGGGCATCGATGCGGCCACGCTCGTCGCGGGCGCGCAGCGGGCCCTGGAGGCCGTCAGGTCGCACGATCCGGCGCTGGCGGCGCTCGCCGACCGGATCGGGGAGATCGGGATCCTGCTGGGCGACGTGGCCGGCGAACTGGCCGGGTACGCCGACGACCTCGACGCCGATCCGCTGCGGCTGTCGGCCGTGGAGGAGCGGCGGGCCGCGCTCACCGCGCTCACCCGCAAGTACGGGCAGAACGTGAACTCCGTCCTCGCCTGGGCCGAGCAGAGCGCCTCGCGCCTCACCGAACTGGACGGCGACGACGAACGGATCGACGAGCTGACCGCCGAGCGGGACGCGCTGCGAGCCGAACTGGGCGGGCTGGCGCAGGCGCTGACGGACGCGCGCACGGAGGCCGCCGGGCAGTTCGCCGCCGCGGTGACCGCCGAGCTGGCGTCGCTGGCGATGCCGCACGCGCGCGTGTCCTTCGCGATCCGGCAGACCGAGGACCCTGAGGGCGTCGAGGTCGGCGGCCGTCCGGTCGCCTACGGGCCGGCCGGCGTGGACGAGGTCGAGCTGTTGCTCGCCCCGCACCCCGGCGCGCCGCCGCGGCCCATCGCCAAGGGCGCGTCCGGCGGTGAGCTGTCCCGGGTGATGCTGGCCGTCGAGGTCGTGTTCGCGGGGACGGACCCGGTTCCGACGTATCTCTTCGACGAGGTCGACGCGGGCGTCGGCGGCAAGGCGGCCGTGGAGATCGGCCGGCGGCTGGCGCGGCTCGCGAGGACGGCGCAGGTCGTGGTCGTCACCCATCTTCCGCAGGTCGCCGCGTTCGCCGACCGGCAGTTGCTGGTGGAGAAGACCAACGACGGCACGGTGACCCGGTCCGGGGTGAAGGTCCTCGAGGGCGAGGAGCGCATCCGAGAGCTGTCCCGCATGCTGGCCGGCCAGGAGGACTCCGAGACGGCGCGCGCCCACGCGGAGGAGCTCCTCGCGGCGGCCCGGGGGGACGCATAGCGGCAGCGGTCCGGGCGCCGGCCGGAGAGCGACCGGAGGGGTCCGGTCGCCGGCCGGGCCACGGGTGCGAACAGGGGTGCGACCTTCTTCACCCGTGTGGGTGACAGAGGGGGGTCTGTGGGCTCTCGCCGTGGAGCTCCGGGGCACGGAACACCGGTGCGTGCTGGCATCCTTGGGCGGAGTACGTGGAGGAACGTCAGCGGTCCACCCTCCGCCCACGGTCCTTCTGTACGTTTCCCCGTGACCGTCCGACGCCGAACCAGGAGCCCCGGCCACGTGAGCAGCCCCTCACCGTACGGCCAGTCGTCGCTGCGCACCGTCCAGGTGCTCGGCGGGGGCAACGCCGGCAGCAGCGCACATGTGCGCTCCCTGGCGGCGGGGCTCGTCGCGCGGGGCGTGCGGGTGACGGTGTGCGCCCCTGCCGAAGCCGATCACGCCCACGGTTTCACCGGCGTCGGCGCCGAGCACGTGCACGTGCCGCGCAGCAGCGATCCGGCGTCCGTGGCGGCGCTCCGCGCGGCCTGCACGGGCGCCGACCTCGTCCACGCGCACGGGCTGCACGCCTCCTTCCGTGCCGTCCTCGCGCTCAGCGGCCGCTCCACCCCGCTCGTCGTCACCTGGCACGACCGCGCTCACGTCGAGGGCGCCCGCGCCCACCTGCGGCGGCTGCTGGAGCGCCGCGTCGCGAGGACGGCCGCCGTCGTCCTCGGCGCCAGCTCCGACCTCGTCGACCGGGCCCGGCGCACGGGAGCCCGTGACGCGCGGCTCGCCGCCGTGGCGTCGGCCGGTCCCCGCCGGGACGAGGGACGGGAGGACGCCGAGCGGCCGGCCGGCAAGCTGAGAGCCGAACTGGGCGCCGTCGGCCGCCCGTTGCTCATGACGATCGGCTCCCTGGACCGGCGCCGCGGCTACGGCCTCCTGCTGGACGCCGCCCGCGCGTGGCGCCGGCTCGACTGCCCGCCCCTGGTCGTGATCGCGGGCGAGGGCCCGCAGCGCGCCGAGCTCCAGCGCCGCATCGAGGACGAGGACCTGCCCGTCCGGCTGCTCGGCAGGCGGGACGACGCGAGCGAGCTGCTCGCCGCCGCCGACCTCGCCCTGCTGCCCGGTGGCGGGGAGTCGCGCTCCGTCCTGGCGCAGGAGGCCCTTCACGCGCGCGTGCCGCTCGTCGCGGCGCTGTCCGGCGGGGTCCGCGAACTCGTCGGGGACGCGGCCGAACTGGTGCCCGCCGGCGACGCGGACGCCTTCTCCGCCGCCGTCCTTCGTCTGCTAGACGATCCCGAACGGTGCGAGCGGCTGCGGGATCTGGGCGCCCGGCAGACCGCCACCTGGCCCACCGAGGACGAGACCGTCGCCCAGGTCCTCAGCGTCTACGACGAGTTGACGCAGCCCCGGCCCATGATCTGACACCGGTCACCCGCAGAGCCTCGGACCCTCAGGGCAGGTGCCTGCGCGCCCGCAGGGCCAGGCTCAACGCCAGGACCGTCTGCGGGTCGTCCAGATCGGTGCCGAGCAGCTCGCCGATGCGGGCGAGGCGGTTGTAGAGCGTCTGCCGGTTCAGATGGAGTTCGCGGGCCGTCTCCGCCTTCCGTCCGGCATGGGCCAGATAGGTCTCCAGGGTCGGCAGCAGCGGCGGCTTGGAGCGCCGGTCGTGGTCACGGACCGGGCCGATCGCCCGGTCGACGAAGGCCGCGAGGTCCGGGTGGCCGCGCAACCGCCACAACAGCAGGTCGATGTCCAGGCGGCGGGCGTCGTACCAGGGACGGTCCGGCAGACCCTGCGCGGCCGTCGCCGTCTCCGCCGCGTGACGCAGCCCCGCCGAGGCGGCCGCCCAGCCGCCCGCCACCCCGACGACGACCACGGGCGGCTGCGCCCCCGGCGGCCGCATCCCGGCCCGTTCCACTCCCGCCCGCAGCGCCGCCGCGACCCGGTCCGCCACCGCCGGGCGCTCCTGCTCCTCGCGCAGGCCCAGCAGCACCGGCACCCGGCCTTCCACCGGCCGCACGCCCAGCAGCACCGGCACGCCCACCGACGCCAGCTCCTCGGCGACCGCCCGGGCCAGCACCGCCCAGCCCGCCCCCGGGGAGATCCCCTCGCCCAGCCGCATGACGACCGGCAGCAACGGGCCGGCGCCGGGCCGGAACCCGAGGACCCGCGCCTGCGCCGGAGCGTCCTGCTCGGCGATCCGGCCCTCGGCGAGGTCGGTCAGGAAGTCGCCCCGGCCGCGCGCGGCGAGCTCCTCCTCCTGGCGGGCCTGCATCAGCACCACGGCCAGGATCCCGGCCGCCCGGTCGGCGGCGATCCGGTGCACCGGTGCGAGAGGGGCGCGCACGGGGAGCAGTACGAGCCGGGCGCGCACCGAACCCGCCCCCGGCCCGCCCCCGGGCACATCCACCAGCACCGAGCCCGCGGGCGGCGGCGCGTCCTTGTGCGGGCCGCGCAGCCCCTCCCACACCTGGAGCGGATCCGCCCCCTGCGGTCCCTCGCCGGCCGCGTACAGCAGCTGGCCGTCGGGCGTCTCCAGGAACACCGGGTTGCCGCCGAAGTCCGCCAGGATGCCCAGCACCTGCGGGATCCCGCCGCCGCCGAGCAGGGCCTGCGTGCAGCGCCGGTGCACCTCCTCGGCGCGTTGCAGCAGCGCGTGGTGACCGTTGACGATCTCGGTGTGGATCTCCTCCGTGACGGTCACGAACGCCACCTCGCGGTGCAGCTGCACCAGGGGGAGACCGGTGGCCCGCGCGGTCTCCACCAGGGCCGACGGCAGCCGGGTGAAGCGCGGGCCCAGCTCGATCACCAGGGCCGCGATGCCCCGCTCGGCCAGCGTCCGCACGAACGCGCGCTGCTCGGCCGGGCGGGTGCCGAGGCTGTATCCGGTGGTCAGCAGCAGCTCGCCGCCCTTGAGCAGGGAGGCGATGTGCGGGACCTCGCCGGCGTGCACCCAGCGCACCGTGCGGCCCAGCCGGTCCCCGCCCGCGACGATCTCCGGGAGCCCGCTGCGCAGTCCGGGCAGCTCCAGCGCGCGCTGCACGGTGATGCCGGCGCTGCGGCTGTCGAAACGGTGGTCCGTGCGGCTGTCCATGCAGCGGACGCTACCTGCGCGAACGTCCCGGCAACATCCGCGGGGCCGCGGCGGACGTCCGCGCCCGCCCGCGTCGACGTGAGGACGACGGCCCGAGCGGCCGGGGAGAGCGCTCAGATCGGTCTGATGTTGTGGTTGAAGCGGAACACGTTGTCCGGGTCGTATCGGCGCTTCAGGTCCCCCAGCCGCCGGGCGTTCTCCGCGCCCAGGCCGGCCACGACCCGGTCGGCTCCCTCGTCGCCGATGAAGTTCAGGTAGACCGCGCCGGTGCTCCACGGCTGCGACCCGGCCCGCACGTCCCGGACCCACTGCTCGCACCGGGCGTCGTCCGCCGGGTCCTCCCAGAGGCCGAAGGGGTGCACGCCCCAGGGCGCGTCGCGGTAGGGCACGGGATACTCGTGCGGTCCGGCGGCGATCGCGCCGCCCTGCGGGAACAGCGCGTGCATCGTGCCCGTCGGCACGGGCAGGGACTCCCCGAGGCCGCAGAAGACGTCCACGAAGTCGTCGGGCGCGCCCGTCAGGTATTCCGCGGACCAGTGGTTCCGCATCCCGGGCGGGTCGTCGAGCATGCACTGGACGTCGGCGTAGGGCATCGCCCCGACGATCTCCGACTCGTGCGGAAGCGCCAGCAGCGGTTCGGCCAGCTTGCGCAGGTCCTCCTCGGCCCCGGCGTACGTCAGCAGCATCCCGCACAGCAGCGAGCCGACCAGGTGCGGCGGGACGAACTCCTCGGGCGGGCCCGTGAGGTACAGCACCGCGCCGCTCGCCTCGTCGGGGCCGGCGGCGATCACGTCGCGGTAGGTGCGGGTGACCTCGGGGCCGAACTCGGGCCGGTACAGCAGCAGGGCGATGGAGAACTCGGGCAGTTCGTGCAGCTTCAGGGTGAGCGAGGCGGCGACGCCGAAGTTGCCTCCGCCGCCGTGCAGGGCCCAGAAGAGGTCGGGGTGCTCGTCGGCGCTCGCCTGCACCCGCCGGCCGTCCGCGGTGACCAGCTCAGCGCCGAGCAGGTTGTCCACGGCCAGCCCGTGGAGCCGGTCCAGCCAGCCCGTGCCGCCGCCGAGGACGAAGCCGCCGACGCCGGTGGTGGAGGCCCGGCCGCCGGTCGTGGCCAGACCGTGGGGCTCGCAGGCGCGGTCCAGGTCGCTCATGGTGGCACCGCCCGCGACGCGTACGGTCCGGGCGGCGGGATCCACGCGCACCGCGCGCAGATGCCGCAGGTCCACCACCACGGCCCCGTCGCCCAGGGCCATGCCGGCGACGCTGTGCCCGCCGCCGCGCACCGCGATCGGCAGGTCCAGGTCGCGGGCGAAGCGGACGGTGCGGACGATGTCGTCCTCGTCGACGCACTGGGCGATCACCGCCGGGCGCCGGTCGATCATCGCGTTGAAGACGGTCCGGGCCTCGTCGTAGCCCGGGTCCTGCGGGGCGAACACGTCGCCGACCAGATCCTCGCGGAGCGCGGCGAGAGCCGCGCCCGCCTTCGATGGGGAGGCCATGGGGGCGCCCCCTTCCGTGCAGGGGCTGATGACTTCCAGCGTAGGCGGGCGCGGTCCGGCGGTCCTGTTCGGCCGCCGGACCCGGCCCTCACGTCACCGAACCGAAAGACTTCAGCCGCCGTACGCCCCCGACGCCGTCAGGCGCAGTGCGGTGTCGATCAGCGGGACGTGGCTGAAGGCCTGCGGGAAGTTGCCGACCTGGCGCTGCAGCCGGGGATCCCACTCCTCGGCGAGCAGACCGAGGTCGTTGCGCAGCGACAGCAGCTTCTCGAAGAGCTTTCGGGCCTCGTCGACCCGGCCGATCATCGCGAGGTCGTCGGCCATCCAGAACGAGCACGCCAGGAAGGCGCCCTCGTCGCCGGGCAGGCCGTCGACGCCCTCGTCGCCGCCCGAGGTCGGGTAGCGCAGGATGAAGCCGTCCGGGGTGGACAGCTCGCGCTGGATCGCCTCGATGGTGCCGATGACCCGCTTGTCGTCCGGCGGCAGGAAGCCCATCTGCGGGATGAGCAGCAAGGACGCGTCCAGCTCCCTGGAGCCGTAGGACTGGGTGAAGGTGTTGCGCTCCTTGTCGTAGCCCTTCTCGCAGACGTCCCGGTGGATGTCGTCGCGCAGTTCGCGCCACTTCTCCAGCGGACCGTCGGCGTCGCCGGACTCGATCAGCTTGATCGTCCGGTCGACGGCGACCCAGGCCATGACCTTGGAGTGCACGAAGTGGCGGCGCGGGCCGCGCACCTCCCAGATGCCCTCGTCCGGCTCGTCCCAGTGCTGCTCCAGGTAGCGGATCAGCTTCAGCTGGAGGAGGGAGGCGTAGTCGTTGCGGGCCAGGCCGGTCATGTGGCCGAGGTGCAGGGCCTCGGTGACCTCGCCGTACACGTCCAGCTGGAGCTGGTGCGCCGCGCCGTTGCCGACCCGGACCGGGGCGGAGTTCTCGTAGCCGGGCAGCCAGTCCAGCTCGGCCTCGCCGAGCTCGCGCTCGCCCGCGATGCCGTACATGATCTGCAGGTTCTCGGGGTCGCCGGCGACCGCGCGCAGCAGCCACTCGCGCCAGGCGCGGGCCTCCTCGCGGTAGCCGGTGCGCAGCAGCGAGGACAGCGTGATGGCCGCGTCGCGCAGCCAGGTGTAGCGGTAGTCCCAGTTGCGGACGCCGCCGATGTCCTCCGGCAGGGACGTGGTGGGGGCGGCGACGATGCCGCCGGTCGGCCCGTACGTCAGCGCCTTCAGCGTGATCAGTGAGCGGATCACGGCCTCGCGGTAGGGGCCGTGGTACGTGCAGTGCTCGACCCACTCGCGCCAGAAGTCCTCGGTGGCCTGCAGCGACTGCTCGGGCTCCGGGAGCGGCGGCGGCTGCTTGTGCGAGGGCTCCCAGGAGATCGTGAACGCGATCCGGTCGCCCGGTGCGACGGTGAAGTCGGCGTACGTGGTCAGCGCCTTGCCGTAGGTCTCGCAGTCGGTGTCGAACCACACCGAGTCCGGGCCCGCGACGGCCACCGTGCGGCCCTCGTGCTTGTGCACCCACGGCACGACCCGCCCGTAGGAGAACCGCATGCGCAGCGCGGAGCGCATGGGGACGCGGCCCGAGACGCCCTCGACGATCCGGATCAGCTGGGGCGCGCCGTCGCGAGGGGGCATGAAGTCGGTCACCCGGACGGTGCCGCGGGGGGTGTCCCACTCCGACTCGAGGATGAGCGAGTCGCCCCGGTAGGTGCGCCGGGCCGCACGCGGCGGGGGCGCGTCGGAGGCGTGCGCGGGGCCGAGGCGCCAGAAGCCGTGTTCCTCGGTGCCGAGCAGTCCTGCGAAGATCGCGTGCGAGTCGAAGCGGGGCAGGCACAGCCAGTCGACTGTGCCGTCCCGGCAGACCAATGCGGCGGTCTGCATGTCTCCGATGAGTGCGTAGTCTTCGATGCGCCCGGCCACGTGCAACTCCAGTCGAACGGCCACGTCGCCCCCGGACGAGACGGGGGCTGTCGCTAGTGCGGTCAAGGGGTCGTTGGTAATGCGTCGTTGAGCGCTGAAGCAAAGCAGTCGCTCAGCCTTGAGGGCAAAACGCCGATTATTGCTCAACGAACTGACGAGCTCTCGTTGTTCCGGTGGGATACGGGCTGGGGTGTGCCGTCTTGCCGGCCGGGCTCGGCAGCGAGTGTCCGAGCAGGATACGACGCACGTAGATGATCTGCGTGCCGCTCGCGGCAACGCGGGTGGGCCGAACGGGTGAGCAACGGGTGAGGAACCGGTGCGCGGACGGCGGCGCGTGTCGGCCCGTGCGCGGAGCGTGGCCGGAGGCCGTCCCGCCGCGGCGCTGATACCCTGGTAGCCCGTGGACCGGTGGTCTCGAAGCCCCCGAACCGCACCCTCGAATCGCGACCACGGGAGCCCCCTCTTGGCCATGACGCCCAAATCCACGACGACCAAGCACATCTTCGTCACCGGGGGTGTCGCCTCCTCGCTCGGCAAGGGTCTGACGGCCTCCAGCCTCGGCATGCTGCTCAAGGCGCGCGGTCTTCGCGTGGTCATGCAGAAGCTCGATCCGTACCTGAACGTCGACCCTGGCACGATGAACCCCTTCCAGCACGGTGAGGTGTTCGTCACGAACGACGGCGCCGAGACGGACCTGGACATCGGACACTACGAGCGCTTCCTTGACCGCGACTTGGACGGCTCCGCCAACGTCACCACGGGCCAGGTCTACAACACCGTGATCGCCAAGGAGCGGCGCGGCGAGTACCTGGGCGACACCGTGCAGGTCATCCCGCACATCACCAACGAGATCAAGCACCGCATCCGCCGCATGGCGACGGACGAGGTGGACGTCGTGATCACCGAGGTGGGCGGCACGGTCGGCGACATCGAGTCGCTGCCGTTCCTGGAGACGGTCCGCCAGGTCCGGCACGAGGTCGGCCGGGACAACGTGTTCGTGGTGCACATCTCGCTCCTGCCGTACATCGGCCCGTCCGGCGAGCTGAAGACCAAGCCCACCCAGCACTCCGTGGCCGCCCTGCGGAACATCGGCATCCAGCCCGACGCGATCGTGCTGCGCTGCGACCGCGAGGTGCCCACCGCGATCAAGCGCAAGATCTCGCTGATGTGCGACGTGGACGAGGACGCGGTCGTGGCCTGCCCCGACGCCCGCTCGATCTACGACATCCCCAAGACCGTGCACGGCGAGGGCCTGGACGCCTATGTCGTCCGCAAGCTGGACCTGCCGTTCCGCGACGTGGACTGGACGACCTGGGACGACCTGCTCGACCGCGTCCACAACCCCGACCACGAGATCACCCTGGCCCTGGTCGGCAAGTACATCGACCTGCCCGACGCCTATCTGTCGGTGACCGAGGCGCTGCGCGCCGGCGGCTTCGCGAACAAGGCCCGCGTGAAGATCAAGTGGGTCACCTCGGACGACTGCAAGACCCCGGCCGGCGCCAAGGCGCAGCTCGCCGACGTGGACGGCGTCTGCATCCCGGGCGGCTTCGGCGACCGCGGCGTGCTCGGCAAGGTCGGCGCGATCCGCTACGCCCGCGAGAACAAGATCCCGCTGCTCGGCCTCTGCCTGGGCCTGCAGTGCATCGTGATCGAGGCCGCGCGCAACCTGGCCGACATCGGCGACGCGAACTCCACCGAGTTCGACTCGGCCACCGCCCACCCGGTCATCTCCACCATGGCCGAGCAGCTCGACATCGTCGCGGGCGAGGGCGACATGGGCGGCACGATGCGGCTGGGCATGTACCCGGCCAAGCTGGCCGAAGGGTCCATCGTCCGTGAGGTGTACGACGGCAAGGAGTACGTGGAGGAGCGGCACCGGCACCGCTACGAGGTGAACAACGCCTACCGGGCCGAGCTCGAGAAGAAGGCGGGCATCCTGTTCTCCGGCACCTCCCCGGACGGCAAGCTGGTCGAGTACGTCGAGTACCCGCGCGACGTCCACCCCTACCTGGTCGCCACGCAGGCGCACCCCGAGCTGCGCTCGAGGCCCACGCGTCCGCACCCGCTGTTCGCCGGCCTGGTGAAGGCGGCCGTCGAGCGGAAGACTTCGAAGTAACACACCAGTTGTACGGTGGCCGGGGTGCAAACCTTCAAGGGTGAGCGCCCCGGTTTCGTTTGCGCAGGTGGCACGTGGGAGGACGCACGGCATGACGATCAAGGACACCCCCGAGGCGTGGGAGATCCGGGCGACGACGACCCCGTTCACGGGCGCCAAGACCTCCGTCCGCACCGACGAGGTGGTCATGCCCGACGGATCGGTGGCCCGCCGGGACTACCAGGTGCACCCGGGGTCCGTGGCCGTCCTCGCCGTCGACGACGAGGGCCGGGTGCTGCTCATCAAGCAGTACCGGCACCCGGTGCGGCACAAGCTGTGGGAGATCCCGGCCGGCCTGCTCGACGTGCCGGGCGAGAACCCGCTGCACGCGGCGCAGCGCGAGCTGTACGAGGAGGCGCACGTCAAGGCGGAGGACTGGCGGGTCCTCACCGACGTGTACACGACCCCCGGCGGCTGTGACGAGTCCGTGCGGATCTTCCTGGCCCGCAACCTCTCCGAGGCGCAGGGGCGGCGTTTCGACGTGGAGGACGAGGAGGCCGACAT
This sequence comes from Streptomyces sp. NPDC001027, assembly GCF_040299045.1. NCBI lineage: Bacteria > Bacillati > Actinomycetota > Actinomycetes > Kitasatosporales > Streptomycetaceae > Streptomyces > Streptomyces sp. NPDC001027. The sequence goes on along the minus strand of NZ_JBEPBI010000034.1, from coordinate 32,538 downwards.
GGAGCACGCGCGCGTGCCGGTCGCCGAACTCGTCCGGGCCGTGCTCGCGGGCGACGTGCACAACACCTGCCTCGTCGTCGGCGTCCTGTCGCTGGTCGCCGCGCAGAACGGCGACGGGCTCGACGCGCTGCGCCCGGCGGAGGCGCCGTGGCCGGCGCGTCCGTTCGAGGCGTGATCCGCCCTCCGGGCCCTCTCCCGCACCCGTGCGGTGTGACGATCGGCTGATCCGATCGGGGGACGTCCGGGCCCCGCCCGACGTGCTCCTCCCGGAACGTCGCAGAGCGTGAACTAGGCTCGGCGACAGCCCGAACCGGAGTCCCGGCGGGCTGGCGCGTGCGGTGGGACGGGAGTGTGGCCCGTGACGGACCAGGCAGTGGACACAGGCGGCGTGCAGCTGTCCGGACACGCTGCGACAGAGGGCCATTTCCTGGGCCGTGCCCGGGAGTTGAAGGAACTGCGCGCCGACATCGAGCGCACGGGCCTGGACACCATCTCCGGGAGAAAGGCGCCCCGCGCACGGGTCCTGCTCATCGCCGGCCGCCCCGGCTCGGGGCGCTCCGCGGTCGCCGGGGAACTCGTACGCCAGGTCGCCGGCCGCTACCCGGACGGCGTCCTGCGCGCCCGCCTCGCCGAGCCCGACGGGACACCCGTGCCGGTCGAGCGCGCCGCCCGCGAGCTCCTCGCCGCGCTGGACGTGCCCGCCCCGCCCGGGGCCGACGAGGACGACCTCGCCGCCCTGCTGCGCGACACCCTCGCCGAGCGCCGTGCGCTGCTCCTGCTGGACGACGCGGTCGGCGCCGAACAGGTCGACGCCCTGCTCCCGGACGCCCCGCAGTGCCTGCTCGTCGCCGTGTCCGCCGGCCCGCTCACCGGCATCGCGGACGTCCGCCCCTGCACCCTCGGCGGCCTGGACACCAAGTCCGCCCTCGACCTGCTGACCCGGTACACCGGCTCGGTCCGCATCACCGTGGACCCGCGCTCCGCCGAGCGACTCGTCGAGGCGTGCCAGGGCCAGCCCGCCGCGCTGACCCTGGCCGGCGGCTGGCTCGCCGCCCGTCCGCAGGCTGCCGTCGCCGACCTCGCCAAGCAGCTCCACGCGGAGGGCGACGAGGGCGCCCCGCTCAGCCGCGTCTTCCGCCTCGTGCACACCGCCCTGCCCGCCCCCGCGGCCCGGATACTGCGACTGCTGTCCCTGGCCCCGGCCGGCCTCGCCGACCCGCACACCGCCTCCGCGCTGGCCGGCTGCTCGGTGGGCGCCGCCCGCACCACCCTGGACGACCTCGTCGCCCTCGGCCTGCTGCGGGCCCTGGACTCCCCGCTGCCCCAGTACGAGGTGCCCGGCTGCCTGCACCCCCTGCTGCGGACCGCCGCCGAGACCCACGAGCGCCCCGCCGAGCTCCAGCTGGCCCGCGCCCGCATGCTGGAGCGCACGGTGCGACTGCTGCAGTCCTGCCGGGCCATCGCCGAGACCGACAGCCCCCAGGCCCGCGAGAAGCTCCAGGTCATGCCCCGGGCGCTGCGCTTCCCCAGCTCGCGGGCGGCCGCCGACTGGCTGCAGGCCCGCCGCCCGGCCCTGCTCGCCTCGGCCCGCCTCGCGGTCGCCGACGGGGAGCTGGACACCCTCGCCCGCCGCCTGATGTCCCAGCTGGTCAGGGCGATGGTCGCGCATCTCGGCACCCAGGCGGCCGCGCCGGACCTGTACGGGATCCACCAGCTCGTCCTGGACGTCGCCGAGCGCCGTCGGCTGCCCCGGGAGAAGGCCGCCGCGCTGCTGAACCTGGCCGACGTCGACGCCAGGACCGGTCGCACGGCGGAGGCGCTGGCGCGCTACCGGGCCGCTCTGGACGCCGGACGCGAGGCGAACGACCCGTATGCCGTCGGCCGCGCGATGGAATCCGTAGGCGGCGCGCACCTCGAGCTCGGGGACTACGACCGGGCCGCGGACTGGTTCGGCCGGGCCCTGGCCCAGCGCCTGGCCCGCGACGAGCGCGCGGACGCCGCCCGCCTCTACGGCCGCATCGCCACCGCGCACACCTACGCGGGCCGCTACGGCGAGGCGCAGCGGGCCTGGCGCGCGGCGGTCTCCGGCCACCGCAGGAACGACGATGTGGGCGCGCACGCGCGGGCGTTGAGCGAGCTGGCCCGGGTCCAGGAGTACGCCGGCCGGCCCGAGGAGGCGCTGCGCACGTGTCAGGAGGCGGTGCAGTGGGCCGAGCGCGCCGCGGACACGCGGCTGCAGGCCGCGCTGCAGCTGAGGCTGGCCGACACCCTGGAGCGCCTCGGCGACCCGACGGCGGCCCGACTGCATCGCGGCGCGGCCGAGCGCATCCTGGGAGAGGGCCCGTCGGACGGCTCCAAAGAGCCCGATCGACCGGATGACACCGAGGATGCCTGCGAAATCCGTAGTGCATCTCCGAAAGATTGACGCAATGAAAGGCTAGACAGAGGGAACGCCTTCATTAAACTGGCTCTGCCGCACGTTCTCCTGCGGTGTGTCCCGGTGCGCCCTGTATCTCCGGGAATGTCATTTGCTGTGCCCCCACACCCTCTGAGTCAAGGACCGTGATCGACGTGAAGGTCGGCATCCCCCGCGAGGTCAAGAACAACGAGTTCCGGGTGGCCATCACCCCCGCCGGTGTGCACGAGCTGGTGCGCCACGGTCACCAGGTCGTCGTCGAACGAGGCGCCGGCGTCGGCTCGTCCATCACGGACGAGGAGTACGTGGCGGCCGGGGCGCGCATCCTGGAGACCGCCGACGAGGTGTGGGCCACGGCCGACCTGCTGCTGAAGGTCAAGGAGCCCATCGCCGAGGAGTACCACCGCCTCCGCAAGGACCAGACGCTCTTCACCTACCTGCACCTGGCCGCGTCCAAGGAGTGCACGGACGCGCTCGTGGAGTCCGGGACCACCGCGATCGCCTACGAGACCGTCGAGCTGCCGAGCCGCGCGCTGCCGCTGCTCGCCCCGATGTCCGAGGTCGCGGGCCGGCTGGCCCCCCAGGTCGGCGCCTACCACCTGATGCGCGCCAACGGCGGCCGCGGCGTGCTGCCGGGCGGCGTCCCGGGCGTGCTGGCCGCCAAGGCGGTCGTCATCGGCGGCGGGGTCTCCGGCTGGAACGCCGCGCAGATCGCCATCGGCATGGGCTTCCACGTGACCCTGCTCGACAAGGACATCAACAAGCTCAGGGAAGCCGACAAGGTCTTCGGCACCAAGATCCAGACCGTCGTCTCCAACGCCTTCGAGCTCGAGAAGGCCTGCCTCGAGGCGGACCTCGTGATCGGCGCCGTCCTGATCCCCGGCGCCAAGGCCCCCAAGCTGGTCACCAACGAGCTGGTCTCCCGGATGAAGCCCGGAAGTGTCCTTGTCGACATCGCGATCGACCAGGGCGGCTGCTTCGAGGACTCCCGTCCGACCACCCACGCCGAGCCGACCTTCCCGGTCCACGACTCGGTCTTCTACTGCGTCGCCAACATGCCCGGCGCGGTCCCCAACACCTCCACCTACGCCCTCACCAACGCCACGCTGCCCTACATCGTCGAACTCGCCGACAAGGGCTGGGCCGAGGCGCTGCGCCGCGACGCCGCGCTGGCGAAGGGGCTCAACACCCATGACGGCAAGGTCGTTTACCGCGAGGTCGCGGAGGCGCACGGCCTGGAGCACGTGGACCTGGACTCGCTGCTCGGCTGAGCCGGGAAGCTAAGTCACCTTTTCGTAAAGGCGATACGTCAACAAGGCGCGTCAACCGCGCACACGCGGCCGGACCTTGCCCGACAAGGTCCGGCCAGATGTGTGTATGGTCACTTTGCGCCTCTCGGCCAACTCGCCTCGAACGTAACGCTTCGACCGATTCGCACACCGGTGAATCCTGCCGTGCGACGGCCGTACGCCCTTGACAGCGTGATGTTTCATTGCCGACACATCGGGCCGGGTCCGGCGGATTGTGTTGCTGCGGACGCCCGACACGCCATAGAGTCGCCAACCGTCGGCATGGTGCCACGCTGACCTTGTCTAGAAGTTTCCTGGTCACCAAGGAGGTAAGACGACTTGTGAATGAGTCGACATTTGCTCCCGGGGGTGGTCAACCAGGAATGCGTACGCGGGGCCCGGGTTCCGCGGGGCTCGAGGCTGTCGGCTCCGTCGCTGTCCGAACCTTCGCAGCCCACCAGAGCCAGAGCAGCCCCCAGTTGGCTCTGTCAGCACTCCAGAGCATGGATGGCCATCACGTGAACGCCATGGCCGGCGACGGAAGTGGCGCGCCCCACAACCACTTCGCCGACTACGACGAACTGCCCGACGGGCACTTCTACGACCCCGACGCCGAATACGAGCCGGATCCGGAGTACGCGGCCACGCTCGCGCCCGACGCGGCCCGACAGCGCCGTGAGCGCGTCGGTCCGACCGGACGCCCGCTGCCGTACTTCCCGATCCCGGGCCCGCTGACCGAACACGGCCCCGCGAAGATCATCGCGATGTGCAACCAGAAGGGCGGCGTGGGCAAGACCACGTCGACCATCAATCTGGGCGCCGCGCTCGCGGAGTACGGACGGCGCGTGCTGCTCGTGGACTTCGACCCGCAGGGCGCGCTGTCGGTGGGACTCGGCGTCAACCCGATGGAGCTCGACCTCACCGTCTACAACCTGCTCATGGAGCGGGGCATGGCGGCGGACGAGGTGCTCCTGAAGACCGCGGTCCCCAACATGGACCTGCTTCCCAGCAACATCGACCTGTCGGCCGCCGAGGTGCAGCTGGTCTCCGAGGTCGCGCGCGAGTCCACGCTCCAGCGTGCGCTCAAGCCGCTGATGGACGACTACGACTACATCGTCATCGACTGCCAGCCCTCGCTCGGCCTGCTCACGGTCAACGCCCTCACGGCCGCCCACAAGGTGATCGTGCCGCTGGAGTGCGAGTTCTTCGCGCTGCGCGGTGTGGCCCTGCTGACCGAGACCATCGAGAAGGTCCAGGAGCGGCTCAACCCGGAGCTGGAGCTCGACGGGATCCTCGCGACCATGTACGACTCGCGCACGGTCCACAGCCGTGAGGTCCTGGCCCGGGTCGTCGAGGCCTTCGACGACCACGTCTACCACACGGTCATCGGGCGCACGGTCCGCTTCCCGGAGACCACGGTCGCCGGTGAGCCGATCACCACGTACGCGTCCAACTCCGTCGGCGCCGCCGCCTACCGTCAGCTCGCCAGGGAGGTGCTCGCCCGGTGTCACGCCGAGTGAGTCTGCCGGGGGCCGACGAACTCTTCCGTACGACAGGGGGAACTGCGCTTCAGCCGTCCGCGCCCCGACGCAACGCCAACGGCGAGGCCCGGGTGCCCGCGCCGGCCGGCGAGAGCGACGGGGTGGCGGCCGGCGGAGCGCAGGACGCGCCGCAGGCCGTGCCCGCGCAGGGCGGCGACGGCGAGGGCGCCGAGCACGTGGCGGCCGACGCCGGACCGACCGACGCCGGGGAGTCCCGCACCAGGGGCGGCGCCCCCGGGGAGCGTGCCGAGCGCCGCCAAGGAGCGCAGGAAGGTTCTGCCTCCGCCGACGACCAGCCGCGCAAGCGTGGCCGGCAGGCGTCCCGCAGGCCCAGTGGCCGAGAACGGCACGACGAGAAGATCACCGTCTATGTCTCCGCCGAGGAGCTCATGGATCTGGAGCACGCCCGTCTGGTGCTCCGGGGAGAGCACGGGCTGGCCGTGGACCGGGGGCGCATCGTCCGCGAGGCGGTCGCCGTGGTCCTCGCCGACCTGGAGAGCCGCGGGGACGCCAGCATCCTCGTACGACGACTTCGCGGACGGTAGCGGTAGCCTGCGGGGGCCATGACCTCGAACAACGCCTCCGCCCCCGGCCCCGGCCCAGCAGCCGGCCGTCGGCGTGCGCTGGGGCGGGGACCGGGCACGGCGCCCGGCGGTCCGGAGCCCGAGGCCGACGCCGAGCCCGCCGTGACGGACTCAGCCGCAGCGGAACCGGTTCCACAACCGGCCGCCACGGAGGCGAACCCGGTACCGCTTGCTACCGAACGCGCCCCCCGGAAACCGGAAACGAGCCGGGAAGCGATTGCCGGGCATGCAGGTGCCCGGGATCCGGAGAAACCTGCGGAACCGCTTGCCGCGGAATCCGCCGCCCCGGAACCGGAAACGGGCCGGGAAGCGGTTGCCGCAGCCGTCTCCGATCCGGAGGCTGAAACGGGCCCGCAACCGGTTGCCCGTGTTGCCGCCGCCCCTGAGTCGGCAACCCGTCGGGAACCGGTTGCCGCGCGTGCCGTGACCCGCGATTCGGAAAGGGATCCGCGACCGGTTGCCCCGCTTGCTGCCCCCCGGGATCCGGAAAGGGATCCGCGACCGGTTACTCCGCTTGCTGCCCCCCGGGCCTCGGAAGCAGGTTCGGAACCGCTTGCGACGGAACCCGCCACCCCCGGAGCCGCCGTCGCAGAACCCGCTGCTCCGGCAACCGCAGGAGCCGGAGCCGCCGCCGCAGAACCCGCCGCCCCGGCAACCGCCGGCCCCGGAGCCGCCGCCCCGGGAGCCGAGGTCGGGGGTTCCGGCGTCGGGGGTTCCGTGGCCGGAGCCGGAGCCGGAGCCGGAGCCGGAGCCGGAGCCGGAGCCGGGGCGGGGGCGGGGGGCGGAGCCGGGGCGGGGGTCGGGGCCGGGGCGGTGGCGGACGGTGTCTTCAAGGTTCGGCTCGCAAACTTCGAGGGGCCCTTCGACCTGCTGCTCCAGCTGATCTCCAAGCACAAGCTCGACGTCACCGAGGTCGCGCTGTCGAAGGTCACCGACGAGTTCATGGCGCACATCAGGGCGATGGGCCCCGACTGGGACCTGGACCAGACGACGGAGTTCCTGGTCGTCGCCGCCACGCTGCTCGACCTGAAGGCGGCCCGGCTGCTGCCCGCCGCAGAGGTCGAGGACGAGGCCGACCTGGCGCTGCTGGAGGCGCGGGACCTGCTCTTCGCGCGCCTCCTGCAGTACCGCGCCTACAAGCAGATCGCCGACATCTTCACGCACCGGCTGGAGAGCGAGGGCCGCCGTTACCCCCGCACCGTCGGGCTCGAACCGCACCACGCCGAGCTGCTGCCGGAGGTGGTCATCAGCATCGGCGCGGAAGGGTTCGCGAGACTCGCGGTCAAGGCGATGCAGCCGAGGGCGAAGCCGCAGGTGTACGTCGACCACATCCACGCGCCGTTGGTGAGCGTGCAGGAACAGGCCGGGATCGTCGTCGCACGGCTGCGGGAGCTCGGCGAGGCCAGCTTCCGGGCGCTGGTGGCGGACACCGACGACACCCTCACCGTCGTCGCCCGTTTCCTCGCCCTGCTGGAGCTGTACCGGGAGAAGGCCGTCGCCCTCGACCAGGAGACCGCGCTCGGCGAGCTGCTGGTGCGCTGGACCGGCGGGGACGGGGACGCGCAGCCCCGGGTCACCGACGAGTTCGACCGGCCCCCCGAGGAGCCCGGGAAGGAGACGAAGACGTGAGCGAGGAGAGCGTCGCGGCACTGGATCTCAAGCCGGCCCTCGAGGCCGTCCTGATGGTCGTCGACGAGCCCGCGACCGAGGAGCATCTCGCGAAGATCCTCCAGCGGCCGCGGCGCAGCGTCGCGGACGCGCTGCGCGAGCTGGCCGACGAGTACACCGTGCAGGGGCGCGGTTTCGAGCTCAGGCTCGTCGCGGGGGGCTGGCGGTTCTACACCCGGCCCGAGTTCGCGGCGGCCGTCGAGGGATTCGTCCTGGACGGTCAGCAGGCCAGGCTCACCCAGGCGGCGCTGGAGACTCTCGCGGTCGTCGCCTACCGGCAGCCGGTCAGCCGCAGCAGGGTCTCCGCGGTGCGCGGAGTGAACTGCGACGGCGTGATGCGCACCCTGCTCCAGCGCGGTCTGGTCGAGGAGGCGGGCGCGGAACCCGAAACAGGTGCGATCCTGTACAGGACGACGAACTACTTTCTGGAGCGGATGGGCCTGCGCGGTCTGGACGAGCTCCCGGAGCTCGCGCCCTTCCTGCCCGAGGCGGAGGCGATCGAGGCCGAGACCCAGGAGGGCGTGCCGTCGTTCGATCCGGACGCTCCGGATTCCGAGGACGCAGACGACAAGACGGAACTTTGATGCGAAGCAGCAGCGGCAGGAACAGCAGCGGAAACAACGGCGGGAGCCGTGGTGGCAACAGCGGCGGCCGCGGCGGTAGCGGCGGAGGTCGCGGCGGGAGCAGCGGCGGCGGCGGAGGTCGCGGCGGGAGCAGCGGCGGAGGTCGCGGCAACTACCGCGGCGCCGGGAACTCCCGCGACGACCAGCAGGGCGCCAGGCCGAAGAACCCGCGCCCGGAGGAGCGCCGCTACGACGTGGGTCCCGGCGGCTCCCACGACGGCCCGAAGTCGGGGCGCGGCGCCTCCGCGCGAGGCGGCGCCAAGGGCGGCCCCAAGCAGGGGCAGGGCACCGGGCGCGGCCGCTGGGTGCCGGCGACCTCGCGTGAGTACGAGGCGCGGGCCGAGGAGCGCAACCGCGAGCGCTACGCGGGCAAGAAGGACGTCAAGCTGCCCAAGACCTTCCCGGGCGCCGAGCAGGAGGGCGAGCGGCTGCAGAAGGTCCTCGCGCGCGCGGGCTACGGCTCCCGGCGCTCCTGCGAGGAGCTGATCGAGCAGGCCAGGGTCGAGGTCAACGGCGAGATCGTGCTGGAACAGGGCAAGCGCGTCGACCCCGAGAAGGACGAGGTCAAGGTCGACGGCCTGACCGTCGCCACGCAGACGTACCAGTTCTTCTCGCTGAACAAGCCGGCCGGCGTCGTCTCCACGATGGAGGACAACGAGGGCCGGCAGTGCCTCGGCGACTACGTGACCAACCGCGAGACGCGGCTGTTCCACGTCGGGCGGCTGGACACCGAGACCGAGGGCGTCATCCTGCTGACCAACCACGGCGAGCTGGCGCACCGGCTGACGCACCCCCGGTACGGCGTGAAGAAGGTCTACCTCGCGCACATCGTGGGCCCCATCCCGCGCGACCTCGGCAAGAGGCTCAAGGACGGCATCCAGCTGGACGACGGGTACGCCAAGGCGGACCACTTCCGGGTGGTCGAGCAGACCGGCAAGAACTACCTGGTCGAGGTGACCCTGCACGAGGGCCGCAAGCACATCGTGCGCCGGATGCTGGCCGAGGCCGGCTTCCCCGTCGACAAGCTGGTGCGCGTCGCCTTCGGGCCGATCACCCTGGGCGACCAGAAGTCGGGCTGGCTGCGCCGACTGTCGAACACCGAGGTCGGCATGCTGATGCAGGAAGTCGACCTCTAGGCGATCAGGCCGCGGCCGGGACGTGAATCCCGGGACCCGGGGCTTGTGCGGGACGGCACCCCCTTTTTATAGTCGTGGTGACTATTAAGAGGGGGTGTTCGTCATGCGGGACCACGACAAGCGCGCCGACGACAGGCATCCCGACGACAGGCGCCCTCACGGTCCGCACCCCTACGACAAGTACGCCTACGACAAGTACGCCTACGCGCCCTTCGCGGTCACCGTCGATCTCGCGGTCCTCACGCTCCGGGCGGGCGTTCTGCAGGTGCTGCTCGTCGAGCGCGGGCAGGAGCCGTACGCCGGCCGGTGGGCGCTGCCCGGCGGATTCGTGCTGCCGGACGAGTCGGCCGAGACGGCCGCCCGGCGCGAACTCGCCGAGGAGACCGGCCTGAAGGACGTCTCCGGGCTGCACCTCGAGCAGCTGCGCACCTACAGCGAGCCCGGCCGCGACCCCCGTATGCGGGTCGTCTCCGTCGCGTTCGCCGCGCTGCTGCCCGACGCGCCCGAACCGATGAGCGGAGGCGACGCGGTCCAGGCGCGCTGGCAGCCGTACGACGACGCCCGGCCGCTCGCCTTCGACCACGACCGGATCCTGGCGGACGCCCACGACCGGGTCGGAGCCAAACTCGAGTACACCTGTCTCGCGACGGCCTTCTGCCCGCCCGAGTTCACCCTCGGGGAGCTCCAGCAGGTCTACGAGACGGTGTGGGGGACCGGCCTCGACCGGCCCAACTTCCGTCGCAAAGTCCTCGCCACCCCGGGCTTCGTCGAGCCCGTCCCCGGCGGCGCGCGCCTCACCGGCGGCCGCGGCAAACCCGCCGCCCTCTACCGGGCGGGGGCCGCCACCGCGCTCCACCCGCCCTTGCTGCGACCGCCCCGGGAAGGACGTTCCGCATGACCACCTCGACCACCGTCCGAAAGCGCGCCACCGGATCCCTGCTGGGACTGGCCCTGGGGGATGCGCTCGGGTTTCCGACCGAGTTCGACGACGTTCCGTCGATCCTCGCCAAGTGCGGGCCCTGGCGGGAGATGGAGCTCCCGGCGCGCGCCTTCGTCTCCGACGACACCCAGATGACCCTGGCGGTGGGGCGCGCCCTGCGCAGCGCCATGGACCGCGGCCTGCTCGTGCCGGACTCCCTGGTGCCGCAGCTGCGCAAGGAGTTCGTGGCGTGGAACCGGTCGCCGGACAACAACCGGGCCCCGGGGCGCACCTGCCTGACCGCGTGCGACCTGCTCGAGGACGACACGAGGCTGTGGCAGGACGCCAGCCAGATCGGCTCCAAGGGCTGCGGCGCCAACATGCGCGTCGCCCCGCTCGGCCTCGTCCCCGGGCTCAGCGACGAGCAGCGGGCCGGCGCCGCCCAGCTGCAGTCCGCCCTCACCCACGGCCATCCCACCGCGCTCGCCGCCTCCGACCTCACCGCGCACGCCGTCCGGCTGCTCACGCAGGGCGCCGACCCCGCCGCGCTGGTCGGGCTGCTGCGCTCGTACGCCCTGGACAACCGATCCCACTACCACCACCGCTGGCTCGGCGACCTGTGGACCCGCAGCCAGGACCCGAGCCCGGAGCACTTCATGACACGCGGCTGGGACGAGTGCCTCGCCGTGCTGGAGCGGCTCCAGGAGACGCTGCGCCGCCCCTCGCCCGAGACCGACCCGTGTCTGGCCGCGGGGGAGGGGTGGATCGCCGAGGAGGCCATGGCGGCCGGTCTGCTGTGCTTCCTGCTCTTCCCCGACGAGCCGGTGACCGTGCTGCGCCGGGCCGCCTGCTCGTCCGGCGACTCCGACTCCATCGCCTGTCTCGCGGGCGCCTTCGCGGGCGCGCACGCCGGAGCGGACGCCTGGCCGACGTCGTGGGCGGACCGGATCGAGTACCACGGCGAACTGATGACGCTCGGGGCCCTGTGGGACCAGTGATCCGGTGAGCCGACGAGTCAGCGAGTCAGCGAGCCGGTGAGTCGGTGAGTCGGTGAGCCGGTGACTCGGCGAGCCGGTGAACCGGCCCGGGCTCGCCGACCGCGCTCGCCGAGCGGTTTCGACCGGGTCCGAGCGGGTCCGGCGTCGGGGCGGCCGGGGTCAGGCCAGCCGGATCGCGCCGCCCACGACGGTGATCTGCTCGGCGGGCAGCGGCTTCGTCGCCGGGCCGCGGGCCACCGAGCCGTCCGCGACGCGGAACTCGCTCCCGTGGCAGGGGCACTGGATCAGACCGTCGGCGACGGTGCCGACCGTGCAGCCCTGATGGGTGCAGATCGCGGAGAACGCCTTGAAGTCGTCCTTCGTCGGCTGTGTGACGACGACCTTCTCGTCGGCGAAGATCTTGCCGCCGCCGACGGGGATGTCGCTCGTCTTGGAGAGCTCCTGGCCGGCGGACGCCTTCGGGGACTTCCCGGACGAGGAGGAGCTGTCGTCACCGTACTGGCTGCAGCCCACGGCGAGTGCCGCTGCCGCACCGCCCGTCGCCAGGAGGACCGTGCGTCGAGTCGCGGGGGAAGTCATGTCGTCACTCCGAACGTGCGGAAGAACCAGAGGGCCGAGGTCAGCCAGACGACCGTCAGCACGGCGAAGACGAGTCCGCCGACGAGCGGCAGCAGCCATCCCGGGAGTCGCTCCCAGCGGAGCAGCAGCATCTTGGCACTGAAAGCACCGAAGAAGAAGCAACCCAGGACGGAGTGCCACATCACGCGCGTTTCGTACGTCTGCCAGCCAAGCGCGTACAGGCAGTGCACCGCAACCGGGACCGCGATCAGGAAGGCCGCGCGGCCCGACCAGCGGTGCAGCGTGCCGGACCAGGCGGGGCCCGGCAGCTTCCCGTACAGCATCAGCGCCGAGACCGGCTGCACCAGCGCGAAGAGCATTGCGGCCGACGCCAGCCAGGACTTCACCGCGCCGGTGCTGCTGAAGCCGGCCAGGTTGAAGGCCGTCCCGGCCGGGTCGTGGACACGGCCGTACACGCCCAGGGCGACCGCCACCGCGGCGGCGACGAGCGCCGGGACCAGATAGCGCGCCGGCCGCGGACCGCGCGGTGCGGGCTCGGGGCCGGGGAAGCCCTGGGTGGCGGCGTTCGGGTCGACGGTCATGGTCGCTCCCTGCTCGAAGGGGGTCAGGGCGTTGCGGGGCGGGCCGTGAGCCGATGCCCGTCGACGGTCACCGCGCCGGTCCGCGGGTCGATGCGGGGAGCGGGCGAGGGTTCGCCGTCCCGGGTGACGACGCCGACCTGACTGCCGTCCTTCAGGACGATCCAGCCGCCGTCGATCTTCGCGGAGCGCACGGTGGCCGTCGCACGCCACAGCCCCGACGGCTTCTTCGCCCGGTCCGCGGTGAAGGCGTGGCGCACGCCGCTCACCTCGACCGTGCCGGCGATCTTTCTGCCGTCCTCGAGCGTGCCCTCCAGCTTCGCGCCGTGGCTGCCGGTGAGCCGCAGTGCGCCGTCGTCCGCCACGTCGCCCTTGAGCCACGACTCCTGGGTGCGGCCGTCGCAGAAGTACGCGATCGCCCGGCCGCCGCGGACCGAGACGGCGATCGCCGCCGCGTCGTCGTCCGTGCGGCCGGCGTAGTCGGCGTCGGCGGCCCGGGAGCGGGAGGGGGTCGGCGAGGGCGTGAGGGAGGCCGAGCCGCGGGCGGGGGCCGGGGTGGGCGACTGCTCCTGGTAGGAGGAGGCCGACCTCGTGCCCGTCGTCGCGTTGAGCGTCAGCAGGAACAGGGCGAGCACCAGTCCCGCGAGAAGGGTGAGCAGGGGTCCGGGACGCTTCATGTCGGGCCTTCCCCGATGCGGGTGTCCTGCCGTCAGATGCCTGCGGTCAGAGTGCCTGCCGTCAGACTGCCATGACAGCGCAGGCGGCACCCGCCGTAAAGGGCGTACGGGGGTGCGGCCGTCTCGCCACGCGGGCTGCGCGCACCGTGCCCACGCGGTCTGACTACGCTGGATGCAGCAGGAGCCGTAGTCCAGCACTTCAGCGAGGAGCAGCGCCGTGGCGGTACGAGCGGTCCGGGGAGCCGTCCAACTCGAACGGGACGACGCCGGCCACATGGACGAGCAGGTCGGCGCCCTTCTCACCGCCGTCATGGAACGCAACGCGCTCAGCGCCGACGACCTGATCAGCATCTGGTTCACGGCCACGCCCGACCTGCACAGCGACTTCCCCGCGGCTGCCGCCCGCAAGCTCGGCATCGTGGACGTGCCGCTGATCTGCGCCCAGGAGCTCGACGTCGAGGGCGCCATGCCGCGGGTGGTGCGGATACTCGCGCACATCGAGTCGGACGCCCCGCGCGCCGACATCGACCACGTCTACCTCGGCGCCGCTGCCGCCCTGCGCAAGGACATCGCCCAGTGAGGACCGCGCTCGTCATCGGAACCGGGCTGATCGGCACGTCCGCCGCCCTGGCCCTCGCCCAGCGGGGCGTCGTCGTCCACCTCGTAGACCACGACCCCGAGCAGGCCCGTACGGCGGCCGCGCTCGGCGCCGGCTCCGACGAGGAGCCGCCGGGGCCGGTCGACCTCGCGATCGTCGCCGCCCCGCCCGCCCACGTCGCCGGTGTGCTCGCCGACGCGATGCGCCGGGGGGCGGCCCGCGGCTACCTCGACGTGGCCAGCGTCAAGGGCGGCCCGCGCCGCGAGCTGCAGGCGCTCGGCCTCGACCTGTCGGCGTACATCGGCAGCCACCCCATGTCGGGCCGGGAGAAGTCCGGACCGCTCGCCGCGACCGGCGACCTCTTCGAGGGGCGCCCCTGGGTGCTGACGCCGACCCGGGACACCGACACCGAGGTGCTGAACCTCGCCCTGGAGCTGGTCTCGCACTGCAGGGCCGTCCCCGTCGTCATGGACGCGGACGCCCACGACCGCGCCGTCGCCCTCGTCTCCCACATGCCGCACCTCGTCTCCAGCATGGTCGCGGCGCGTCTGGAGAACGCCGAGGAGGCCGCCGTGCGGCTGTGCGGACAGGGCATCCGGGACGTCACCCGGATCGCCGCATCCGACCCCCGGATGTGGATCGACATCCTGTCCGCGAACCCCGGTCCTGTCGCTGACCTGCTCACCGACGTCGCCGCCGACCTGGACGAGACGGTGCAGGCGCTGCGGGCCCTGCAGTCCTCCGACGACGCCAAGCGCCGGGCGGGCGCCGACGGCGTGGAGAGCGTGCTGCGCCGCGGCAACGCGGGCCAGGTGCGGGTGCCCGGCAAGCACGGGGCCGCGCCGCGGGCCTACGAGGTCGTCGCCGTGCTGATCGACGACCAGCCGGGGCAGCTGGCCCGCATCTTCGCCGACGCCGGACAGGCGGGCGTGAACATCGAGGACGTCCGCATCGAGCACGCGACGGGGCAGCAGGCGGGTCTCGTGCAGCTGATGGTCGAGCCGAAGTCGGCGGTGCTGCTGTCGTCGGCGTTGCGGGAGAGGGGCTGGGCCATCCGCCAGTAGCCGGCGCATCGCCGGGCGGGCGGTGAGCCGGCCGGGTGACGCGGCCGCCGACGAGGAGCCCGGGCCGTGGCCGGTGGCGAGGCGGGGGAGCCGTGGCCGGTGCGTGAGGCTGCGGCGCGGGGCGGGCGCGGAAGGCGCGGCCGGACGAGTGACCTGCGGCCGGTAACCTGGTACGGGGCACAGTCGCGCCCCGCACATCCACCGCCTCGCACCAGGAAGGTGTCCCCCCGTGGAAAACGGCGCCGCCCAGCCCGTGATTGTCGCCATAGACGGCCCCTCCGGCACGGGCAAGTCGAGCACGTCCAAGGCCGTGGCCGCCCGGCTCGGGCTGAGCTACCTGGACACCGGCGCCCAGTACCGGGCGATCACGTGGTGGATGGTGACCAACGGGATCGACATCGAGGACCCCACGGCGATCGCGGCCGTCGCGGGCAAGCCCGAGATCCTCTCCGGCACCGACCCGGCCGCCCCGACCATCACGGTCGACGGCGTCGACGTCGCCGGACCGATCCGCACCCAGGAGGTCACCTCCAAGGTCAGCGCGGTGAGCGCCGTGCCGGAGGTGCGCTCCCGGATCACCGAGCTGCAGCGCTCGCTGGCGTCCTCCGCCGAGCAGGGCATCGTCGTGGAGGGGCGCGACATCGGCACCACCGTGCTCCCCGACGCCGATCTGAAGGTCTTCCTCACCGCCTCCCCGGAGGCCCGCGCGGCCCGGCGCAGCGGTGAGCTGAAGGGCGCGGACCTGCACAGCACCCGTGAGGCGCTGATCAAGCGGGACGCGGCCGACTCCTCGCGCACGACCTCCCCGCTCGCCAAGGCCGGCGACGCCGTCGAGGTGGACACCACCGAGCTCACGCTCACCCAGGTCATCGAGCACGTGGTGACCCTCGTCGAGGAGAGTCGGGCCGCGAAGTGACTCAGCCGTCCGCACCCTCCCGGAAGGGCGCCGAGGTCGGTCGGCGCATCGGCGTCGGCCTGATGTACGGGCTGTGGAAGCCGCGTGTGCTGGGCGCCTGGAAGGTGCCGGCGAGCGGCCCCCTGATCTTCGCGATCAACCACTCCCACAACATCGACGGACCGATGGTGATGGGCGTCGCCCCGCGGCCCACGCACTTCCTGATCAAGAAGGAGGCGTTCATCGGCCCGCTGGACCCTTTCCTGACCGGCATCGGCCAGCTCAAGGTCGACCGGGACACCACCGACCGCACGGCCGTCACCCGTGCGCTGGGCGTGCTCCACGACGGCGGGGTCCTCGGGATCTTCCCGGAGGGCACCCGGGGTGAGGGCGACTTCGCCGCTCTGCGCGCCGGGCTCGCCTACTTCGCGGTGCGCGGCGGGGCGCCGATCGTGCCGGTCGCCGTGCTGGGAAGCACGGAGAGCCGCGGGCGGTTGATCAAGGCGCTGCCCCCGCTGCGCTCCCGCGTCGACGTCGTCTTCGGAGACCCGTTCGACGCCGGTGACGGAAGCGGCCGCAGGACCCGCAGGGCACTGGACGAGGCGACCGAACGGATCCAGAAGCAGCTGGCCGCCCACCTGGAAAACGCCAGGCGCCTGACCGGGCGCTGAGCGACACTGAATGACCGAGTAGTGGATCAACCCGGACGAACGGGGCGCTCCACCGATCACCACGATGGAACGACGAGGTACGGACTTCATGAACGACCACAGCCAGCCCGACGGCTCGGACGCCTTCGAGCACGATCACGGGGCGCTCGGCGACGCCGAGTACGCGGAGTTCATGGAGCTCGCCGCCGTCGAGGGCTTCGACATCGAGGACGTCGAGGGGGCCATCGAGGAGGCCGGTCACGGGCCGCTGCCCGTGCTCGCCGTCGTCGGCCGCCCCAACGTCGGCAAGTCGACCCTGGTGAACCGGATCATCGGCCGTCGTGAGGCCGTCGTCGAGGACAAGCCGGGCGTCACCCGCGACCGCGTCACCTACGAGGCCGAGTGGTCGGGCCGCCGCTTCAAGCTCGTCGACACCGGCGGCTGGGAGCAGGACGTCCTCGGCATCGACGCCTCCGTCGCCGCACAGGCCGAGTACGCGATCGAGGCCGCCGACGCCGTCGTCTTCGTCGTGGACGCCAAGGTCGGCGCCACCGACACCGACGAGGCGGTCGTACGGCTGCTGCGCAAGGCGGGCAAGCCCGTCGTCCTGGCCGCCAACAAGGTCGACGGCCCGAGCGCCGAGGCCGACGCGGCCTACCTGTGGTCGCTGGGCCTCGGCGAGCCGCATCCGATCTCCGCGCTGCACGGCCGCGGCACCGGCGACATGCTCGACGCCGTCCTGGAGGTCCTGCCGGAGGCCCCGGCGCAGACCTTCGGCGCGGCGGTCGGCGGCCCCCGCCGGATCGCGCTCATCGGCCGCCCGAACGTCGGCAAGTCCTCGCTGCTGAACAAGGTGGCGAACGAGGAGCGCGTCGTCGTCAACGAGATCGCGGGCACCACCCGGGACCCGGTGGACGAGCTGATCGAACTCGGCGGCGTCACCTGGAAGTTCGTCGACACGGCCGGCATCCGCAAGCGCGTCCACCTCCAGCAGGGCGCCGACTACTACGCCTCGCTGCGCACCGCCGCCGCCGTCGAGAAGGCCGAAGTCGCGGTCATCCTCATCGACGCCTCCGAGTCGATCTCGGTCCAGGACCAGCGCATCGTCACCATGGCCGTCGACGCGGGCCGAGCGCTCGTCATCGCCTACAACAAGTGGGACACCCTCGACGAGGAGCGCCGCTACTACCTGGAGCGGGAGATCGAGACCGAGTTCGCCCAGGTGGCGTGGGCCCCCCGGGTGAACGTCTCGGCGCGCACCGGCCGCCACATGGAGAAGCTCGTCCCGGCGATCGAGACCGCGCTCGCCGGCTGGGAGACCCGCGTCCCCACGGGCCGTCTGAACGCATTCCTCGGCGAGCTGGTCGCCGCGCACCCGCACCCGGTGCGGGGCGGCAAGCAGCCGCGGATCCTCTTCGGCACCCAGGCGGGCACCAAGCCGCCGCGGTTCGTCCTCTTCGCCTCCGGCTTCATCGAGGCGGGCTACCGGCGCTTCATCGAGCGCCGGCTGCGCGAGGAGTTCGGCTTCGAGGGCACCCCGATCCACATCTCGGTGCGGGTGCGCGAGAAGCGCGGCACGAAGAAGGCCGCCAAGAAGTAGCTCGGCGAGAGCAGCTCGGCGAAAGCAGCTCGACCGGGGGAGCTGAGCGGAGGGCGGGGCCTGTCACAGGCGCCGCCCTCCGGCCGTGTCCGGACCCGGTCAGAAGGTCCTGCGGGGGGCCGGTGGCAGCGCCGCCGGGATGTGGTGCGTCGCGGTGGGCTGCTGCTGGCCGCCGATCTGCCCGACCCGCTGCCACTGCGACTGCTGCCCGTTCCCGTGCCGCGCGCTCTGCGCACCGGCGCTGTAGGCGCTGTACGAGCTGCTGAACGTACCCGGGCGGGGCGCCGGGTACGAGCTGGTGTGGTGCGGGATGTTCCCGAACGCGGTGAACCCCAGGTCGTCCTCGCCGCTGCGGTCGCCCGGCAGCGAGCGGAACGTCTTGACGTACTCGGCGTAGAGCGCGTCGTAGATCGGCGTGGCCGATGGGCCGCCCTGCGCGTCCTGGGCCGGTCGCGCGGAGGGGATCGACGGGAAGGACGGGCGGCGGGGAACGTCGTAGGTGTGCACGTATGTCCAAACGAGGTCGGACATCAGGGGATGCGGCCGGACGGCGTGCCGTCGGGCGCGCGTGCCCGCACGGCGGCACGGCCGTACCCCCCGCCGCACGTCCGCACGCCCGTCGTGCGGGGCGGTGCGGGGCCGCGGGCGGGCCCCGCACCCCGGAGGCCTCAGGTCCCGGCGAGCGGCAGGGCCGCCCCGACCAGCTGACCGCCCGCGGCGGCCTTGTCGAGCGCGTCCCGCAGCAGGTCCTCGCGGGGCTGACGGCCGATCGACCCGACCGGGGCCGCGAACATCAGCACCTGCTGGTGCTTGTTGGCGGCGGCACGCCATCCCTCCGTCACCTGCAGCGGCTGGTGCGCCTGCCACCAGGCGACCGGCTGCCCGCCGTTCGCCGAGGGCTGCAGCACCGCGTGCAGCTGGCCCATGGCCAGCAGCACGGACCAGCCGTGCTGCACCGGCGGCACCTCGGACAGCTGGGAGAGCGGCATGAAGCCCTGCTCGATGAGCAGCGGCAGGAAGTCGTCGCCGGCGCCGGTGGTGCCGGGCCGCACGATCGGCGCGGTCGGCTCGACGACGAGCGCCGGGTGCAACTCCCCGGCGATCAAGACGAGTCCGCTGGTCACGCCGAGCACTGCCTGCTCGGGGACGACCTTGCCGGAGTCCAGGTCGGCCGAGTCGCCGTTGATGGAGCGGACCGCGCCCTGCAGCTGCTCCTCGGTGACCTGGACGACCTGCGAGGGCAGGCAGGTGGAGTGGGCGAAGGCGAGGACTGCGGTCTCGTCCCCGATGAACAGGACGGTGCTGGTGCGCTCGTTGTCGGAGTCGCCCGGGGTGCGGCAGGACGTGCAGTCGTAACTGCCCGGGGCGTTGTCTCCGGCGAGCAGCCGGTCGGCTTCTTCGTCGCCGATCTCGGCGCGAACCTCGTCGCTGACGTCGAGCATGCGCGGCACGGGGTGCTCCCTCGGATGCGGTGCTGAGGCGAGTCCGGGTGGCCCCGGCTCGTGGTCCGGGCGGTC
This sequence comes from Streptomyces sp. NPDC001027, assembly GCF_040299045.1. Classification (NCBI taxonomy): domain Bacteria; kingdom Bacillati; phylum Actinomycetota; class Actinomycetes; order Kitasatosporales; family Streptomycetaceae; genus Streptomyces; species Streptomyces sp. NPDC001027. The sequence continues at coordinate 13,206 of NZ_JBEPBI010000034.1, read as the reverse complement.
CCCGGCTCATGAAGAAGACAACGGGCGATCTGTGGCGGGAGTCACGCTGCAGAGCGAACGGAATCGAACCGTCCTGCGCGCACGGTCACACTGGGTGCGGAATCAGCCACTCCTTGTCAAGTAACGGGAAGGTCACGGAAGTTGATCCGGTGAGCTGGCTCACAGCGGACGAGGGTCTCTGGACGACAAAGCGGGAAATGAGCGGATGAAACAGGTGGCCGAAAGTAGCCGCTACCTACGGTAACCGGCAAGTGGCCTGGGGCGGAGGGGAGTTGGTTGATAACGACTCGTCAGCATCCCTAGATTGCTCCGCCGTGTGCAACGAGCACCGCTCGGGAACGTCCGCCGGCCGCGCGGCCAGACATCGCGCAGCACCACCGCCGGCGGACGGGACGGAGCACGACGACCGCGCCCCTGTGCGGCACGTGCCCCGTCCTGGGGGAGCCCGGGTTCGTAGAGAGGGATCTACATGTCCGAATGTGCCGATATCCGCACCCGCAAGTCGTCGCGCAAGACGGCGGTCCTCGCCGGGGCGGTGCTTCTCGCCCCTCTCGGGCTGCTGTCCGCGACCGGCGAGGCCACGGCGGCCGACAGCGGGGTGTGGGACCGCATCGCCCAGTGCGAGAGCGGCGGCGACTGGCACATCAACACCGGCAACGGGTACTACGGCGGGCTGCAGTTCTCCGCCGGGACCTGGCGCGCGTTCGGCGGCGGCGCCTACGCGTCCACCGCCGACAAGGCCAGTAAGGCACAGCAGATCTCCATCGCGGCGAAGGTGCAGAACGCCCAGGGGTGGGGCGCGTGGCCGACCTGCTCGGCGCGCGCGGGAGCCTCCGGCAGCGCACCCGGCGCGGGTTCGTCCACGCACGGTTCGGGCTCCTCGGGTTCCTCCAAGTCGTCCAAGTCGTCGAAGTCGACGAACTCGCCCAAGTCGTCGAACTCGTCGAAGCATGCGAAGTCCTCGGCGGCGTCCGGATCGTCGAAGTCCGCGGGGACGTCGGGCTCCTCGAAGGAGGCGAGCTCCTGGAAGTCCGGTTCGGGCTCGGCCGGCGCGGACCGTGCGGGGGAGCAGACCTCCCGCGGCTCGTCCCACGGCGACTACACGGTCCGCGCGGGCGACACCCTCAGCGGCATCGGGGCCCGGCACGGCATGACCTGGCAGCGCGTCTACGCCGCCAACAGGACCGTCGTGGGCGGCGACCCCGACCTGATCGTGCCCGGACAGCGCCTCGTGCTCTGAGCCGCTCCCCCTCCGGGACACGGCGACCCCGTCCCGTCCGACGACGGGACGGGGCCCTTCCACAGGATCCCGGCGGCGTCCGGCGCGTCCGCCGTGAGCCACACTGGGCGCATGCTGGAGACCTCCGCCCGACTGCTGCGTCTGCTCTCCCTGCTCCAGGCCCACCGCGAATGGTCCGGCACGCAGCTCGCCGACCGGCTCGGCGTCACGGCGCGCACGGTGCGCCGTGACGTGGAGAGGCTGCGCGAGCTGGGTTACCCGGTCAACGCGACCCCCGGCACGGGCGGCGGCTACCAGCTGGGCGCCGGGGCCGAGCTGCCGCCGCTGCTGCTGGACGACGACGAGGCCGTCGCCGTCGCCGTGGGGCTGCGGACGGCGGCCGGGCAGGGCATCGAGGGCATCGGCGAGACCTCGGTACGGGCGCTGGCCAAGCTGGAGCAGGTGCTGCCGCACCGGCTGCGGCGGCGGGTGGGCGCCCTGAACGCCTTCACCGTGCCGATGCTGCGCGGCGGCCCGCGGTCCTCCGCCGTGGACCCGGGCCTGCTCACCGAGCTCGCCCATCTCTGCCGGGACGCGGAGCGGCTGCGCTTCGACTACCGCGGACACGACGGCGGCGAGACCCGCCGCACGGTCGAACCCCACCGCCTGGTGTGCACCGAGCGTCGCTGGTACCTGGTCGCCTGGGATCTCGACCGGGCCGACTGGCGCACGTTCCGGGTGGACCGGATGACCCCGAGGCCGCCGCACGGCCCGCGCTTCGAGCCGCGTGAGCCGCCCGCCCAGGACCTCGCCGGGTACGTCTCCGAGGGCGTCTCGACACACGCGTACGCCGTGCGGGCCGTCGTCCGGCTGCTGGCGCCGCTGGCCGAGGCCGCCGAACGCGTCTCGCCCTCGGCGGGCACCCTGGAGCCCGACGGGGACGAGGCCTGCGTGCTGCGCACGGGAGCGGCGAGCCTCGACGTGATGGTGATCCACGTGATGATGGCGGGCCTCGAGTTCGAGGTGCTGGAACCCGTGGAGCTGATCGACGCGATCAGGACCGCGCGCGACCGGCTCGACGGTGCTCTGGCCCGGTCCGCAGCGCCCCGCACGCCCGCCGGCGACCCGGCGCGCACGCCTGGCCGGTGACCGGTCGCCCCGACCCGCCGAGGCCGCCCTCGGAGACCCTTCCTGCCCTTCCCGACTCCCTCGACGGGCGCCGCCGCACCGGCCGAGGGCAGGCCGTCAGCGTCGGGAGGACGTGTGGAGGACCCGTGTATTTCCTACGGGCAGTCAGCTCGGGAGTGCGCGCAGGCAATCGGCACGGAACGGTTTTCGACGGTTTTCGGATACGGCGTTGTGGACGCTTTTCGCAGGGTTTTTCGAAGGGCTCGGACGCTGTGCGAAAATCACTTTCGAATGCCTGAACAAGTTGTGCGAAATCGCTCGTACGTGTGACGGGGTTAGGCCGAAACGCGTGTCGTGATCCTGTGACAGAAGCGTGACCGCGGTGATCCACACGTCCCGTACGGGGTTCCCGGGGGCCCGGCGGGCGGCCTAGCGTGGCGGCATGGCACCGAATCCCGCTCCGCCAGCGGAGCCGCAGGACAGCCCGGACGGGTACGTAGGCCTCGAGGCCGTGCAGGCCGAGCGGCTCGCGCGTGAACGGGGGTGGTCGACGGTGCGCTCGCTGGCACCGGGGACGATCATCACCATGGAGTACCGCTTCGGCCGGTTGAACTTCGAGGTGCGGGAGGGGCGGGTGGCCCGCGCCTGGAAGGGCTGAGCCTCCCCGGCGCCCCCGGGGCGGCGCTCGGCGCGCGCATGAGTCCCGCAGGGACGGCACAGGCCCCGCTTCCCGGCGTCGGGAGGCGGGGCCTGTGCGCGCGGGGCCGGGGGTGCGTACCGGGCCCCGCCGCCGCGGGCGGCTCCGTGCAGGTCAACCCCCGGTGAGGGGGCGGGCCGTCGAGGTCGTGGCGCCTCGGGGGAGGCGGTCGGAGTGCGGTGGCCGACGGCTGCCGACCGGGGTGACCGGCGTGCGTTCCGAGCGGGTGGTGTGCGGGCCGGGGGCCAGATAGACCGGGGCGCGCGGCGGACGGGCCGAAGCGGCCGTCTCGCGGGGGGCCGCCGCCTCGTCCCGGGTGGCCGCAGCGCCCGCCGTGACCGGCACCGCGACGGCCACCGGGGCGGCCGGAACCGGGAACGTGCCGCTGCGGCGCTCGCGCAGACGGTCGCGCAGGGCGAAGATCGCGACCTCGGCGCGGGCGATCAGGGGCTCGCACCAGGGCAGCGCCAGCAGGACGAGCAGGCCCGCGGCCCAGCCCAGCACCACGTCGCTCAGCCAGTGCGTACCGAGGTAGACGGTGGTGAGGCCGACGCCGAGCGAGACCACCGCGGAGACGGCGGACAGCCAGCGGCGGGCCCGCGGGGTGGAGGCCAGATACGCCAGGATTCCCCAGGTCACGACGGCGTTGGCGGTGTGGCCGCTGGGAAATATATCGCCGCCCAGACCCATCTCGTTCGAGCCGATGGTGGTCGCGTAGTGCGGTCCGAGCCGGCCCATGCCGAGCTTGGCCGCCCCGACGGTGATGTTCAGCAGCAGCAGTGAGGCGCCCAGGGTGAGCAGCGGGCGCAGGGTGTGCTGCCGCCAGGATCTCCAGCCGAGCCACGCGGCGACCATCACGGCGGTCGGGCCGCGCTGGCCGAGGACCACGTAGTAGTCGAGGAAGGCGTGGATCTCCGGCCACTGCTGGTACGGCCGGAAGAACATGACCTGCCAGTCGAAACGGACCAGCCACGACGTGACCACCACGAGCCACACGATCGCCAGATAGAAGGCCAGGGTCGCGACCAGCAGCGCGACCCTGTGCCTGCTCATCTTCGGCACATCGATGTGGGCCGGTCGTTCCGGCTCACGGTCGAGCCTGGCGAACACCCGGTCCAGACGGGTGAGGTTTTGTTCGGTACGCACCTAAACGACGTTACAGCGAGTGAGCTCGCGACCCGGCCGATTCCGCTGGTTTGTGATGACGATGTGATGTGGGATTGCTCTCAGAACGGTGACAATTCCCGAGGAATCCACAATCCTCGAACGCTCCTTCCCGCAATTCCTTTGATCATTCCAGGGGATAGCTTTAGGGAAGTTATGAAAGGCTGCACGGAAAAGACCGGTCCGCGATCACGGGGGACCCGAGCCGTTCAGCCACCATGCTCCGTAGACGGCGGACGCGACCGCGAGGCACCCCGTCACCAGCGCCGAGCGGGGGGTCCGCAGCCGGGCCAGGGCCAGCGCGAGCGGCAGCAGCAGCGGGAACGCGGGCAGCAGCAGCCGCGGCTTCGAGCCGAAGTAGCTCGACGCGCACAGGGCGAGGGCGAGCACCGCGCCCCCGTACACCAGCAGCGGCAGCGGCTGACGCTGCCGCACGCAGACGACGTACAGCCACAGCAGCAGGGCGACGCCGACGATCAGCCCGACGCCGGCCAGGGCCGCCGGGAACGCCGTGAACTTGTCGGCGACGAAGCGGGCGAAGGCGTACCCGCCGTCGAAGCCGTTGCGCCAGCCCGCCTGGACGTCGAGGTACCCGAGGGGCCCCCGGCCGGTGCGGTCGCCCACCCACAGGACATAGCCCGCGGCGCCGAGGGGCGCGATCAGCATGCCGAGGGCGCGCGGCGCGACACGGGGCCCGCGGGCGGCGGCCCCGCGCCCCTCGGCGGCCTCGTCGGACGGCTGAGGGGCGCGCCCGGGGCCGTGCGCGCCGGGCGCGAGCGCCGTGCCGCGGGTTCGCACGAACGGGTCCGTCCCCGGGGCCCGCCGGTCACGGATGAGGGACGCCGTTCCCGCCGCCCAGACCGCCGCGACGACCGCGATGCCCACCGGACGGGTCAGCCCGGACAACGACGCCAGCACCCCCGCGGTCACCCACCGGCCGGTGAGCACCGCGTACAGCGACCAGGCGGCCAGCGCGGTGAAGAGCGACTCGCTGTACGCCATCGACTGCACGATCCCGACCGGAAGCACGGCCCACACCAGCACCGCGCAGATCCCGGCCCGCCGCCCGTATACGTGGTCCGCGACCGCGAAGATCCCCCAGGCCGCCGCGAGCGAGGCGACCACGGAGACCGCGAAGCCGGCGCCGGCGTACGACGACGGGGTCGTCGCGTGCAGCAGTCTCTCCAGCCACGGCAGCAGCGGGAAGAAGGCGAGGTTGGAGTGGACGTCGCCGTTCGGCAGGCGCACCTCGTAGCCGTATCCGAGCTCGGCGACCCTCGTGTACCACAAGGCGTCCCAGCGGGCGGTGAGCAGGGTGAACGCGCTCTTGTCGCGGGCCGCGCTCCACACGGCGAGGACGAGCAGGCCCAGGGCGCGCACGGCCGCGTACCCGAGGAGGGCGGGAGCCGCCCGGCGCAGGGCGGCGGAGCCGGGGAGCGTCGCGCGCACGTCAAGGTCGGTCACGGGCCCGATTATCGACGGCGTGCCCGGCCGCCGGGACCGCCGGGGCGCGCGGACCGGCGCAGGGCCCCTGCCGGAGCGGGCCGCGGCCGGGTCGATCGCCCCCCGCGAGCCGTGCGACGAAACCCGCAGCCAGTGGCGTACGCCACACGGGTTGGCCCCGAACGGTGAGAGGTCCGCCACGCGGCCCGGGCGCGAACTCGCGTACGCTGCGTGTCACTCGTGTTCGTCTGCGCGGGCCGGAGACCACCGCTCCTCTCCGGCCGAGCCGCGGGGAGTCCCCACCTCGTGAGCCCGCCGAATCGAGGGATCACCTGGGAGGTACGTACATGTCCGGGACGACCGCGGCCGCCGCTGGGCTGCGCCGTCGGGCGGCCGGGGCCGGTGCCAACCGCTGGGTCGTCCTGGTGGTGCTGTGCGTCAGCCTGCTCCTGGTCGCCGTCGACGCGACGGTGCTGCACGTGGCGGTGCCCGCCGTCACCGAGGACCTGCGCCCCGGCGCCATCGAGCTGCTCTGGGTCGTCGACACGTATCCGCTGGTCTGCGCTTCGCTGCTGATCCTGTTCGGCACGCTCGGCGACAAGGTGGGCCGACGGCGCATCCTGCTGCTCGGGTACGCCCTGTTCGGCGTGGCCTCGGCGCTCGCCGCGTTCGCGGGCAGCGCCGAGGTGCTGATCGTGGCCCGGGCGCTGCTCGGCGTCGGCGGTGCGATGATCATGCCGGCGACGCTGTCGATCCTGCGGCAGGTGTTCCCCGACCGCCGTGAGCGGGCGCTGGCGATAGGCGTCTGGAGCGCGGTGGCCGCGGTGGGCGCGGCCGTCGGCCCGCTGCTCGGCGGCTTTCTGCTGGAGCACTTCTGGTGGGGTTCGGTCTTCCTGGTCAACATCCCGCTGATGCTGGTCAGCCTGCCGGTGGGGCGTCTGCTCCTGCCGGAGTCGAAGGGCACGGGGGACGGCCCCTGGGACGTGGTCGGCGCGCTGATGGCGGCGGCGGGGCTGTTCGGCGCCGTGTTCGGCGTGAAGCGGCTGGGCGGCGCGGAGACCGGTCCGCTCACCGTGCTCCCGCTGGCGGCCGGCGCCGTGCTGCTCGTGACGTTCGTCCGCCGTCAGCGGCGGCGTGCCCATCCGCTGGTGGATCTGCGGATGTTCGGGCGGCCGGCGTTCAGCACGTCGGTGGGGTGCATCGTGCTGGCGATGCTGGCGCTGGTCGGCCTCGAGCTGATCGCGGCGCAGTATCTGCAGCTGGTGCTGGGACTGTCCCCGCTGGAGACGGGCCTGCGCCTGCTGCCCCTGACCTTCGCCGCGATGGCGGCGGGACTGGCGGGGGCGCGGCTGCTGCGGCGGTTCGGGCCCCGCCGGATGGTGTGCGGGGGGTTCGTCCTGACGGCCGTGGCCGTGCTGACGCTGACCGCGATGGGCCAGGCGGACAACACGGGATTGCTGCTGTGCGGCTTCCTGCTGCTGGGCTTCGGTCTGGAGACGACCCTCTTCGCGGCGTACGAGTCGATGCTGAGCGAGGCTCCGCCGGAGCAGGCGGGCGGGGCGGCGGCCATCGGGGAGACCTCGTACCAGCTGGGCGCGGGCATCGGCATAGCACTGCTCGGCAGTGTGATGAACGCGGCGTACGCGCCCGGGCTGAGCTCCGTCGCCGGCGTTCCCGCGTCGGCGTCGGCCGCGGCGGGGCATTCGCTGGGCGAGGCCTACGAGGTGGCCGGGCGGCTCGGCGGACCGGCCGGAGCGGCCCTGCGGGCCACGGCCCGGGACTGCTTCGTCCATGGACTGCATGTGACGTTGCTGGTCAGCGCCGGTTTGCTGCTGCTCGGGGCGGTGATGGCGCTGCGGCTGCCGCGGACCATGAGTTGCGAGACGCCGCCCGTGGAGCTGCCCGCTCCCAGGGAGGTCGCCGCGTCCCGCGTCTCCGTGTGACGGGCTCGCCGGGTGGACGTGCGGGGCGTCGCGTCGTAACGTCACCCGGGACATCGTGACTAGCGGTGCTAGTTTTCCATGGCTGGCGGTGCTGGTCTTCTTGGTTCCTGCCGGAGGCTTCCGTATGTCCGCGTCCTCGAAGTTGCCGCCCTTCGACCCCGCCGACCCGCTCGGGCTCGACGACCTGCTGGAGCCGGAGGACCTCGCGGTCCGCGACACCGTGCGCGGCTGGGCGGCGGACCGGGTGCTGCCGAACGTCGCCGAATGGTACGAGCACGGGGAGCTGCCCGTGATCCGGGAGCTCGCGCGGGAGCTCGGCGGGATCGGCGCCCTCGGCATGTCGCTCGACGGCTACGGCTGTGCGGGGGCGAGCGCCGTGCAGTACGGGCTCGCCTGTCTGGAGCTGGAGGCCGCCGACTCCGGGATCCGCTCCCTCGTCTCCGTGCAGGGCTCGCTCGCCATGTATGCGATCCACCGCTTCGGGAGCGAGGAGCAGAAGCAGACGTGGCTGCCCCGGATGGCGGCCGGCGAGGTCATCGGCTGTTTCGGGCTCACCGAGCCGGATCACGGCTCCGACCCCGCCGGCATGCGGACGCACGCCAAGCGCGACGGCGCCGACTGGGTGCTCAACGGGCGCAAGATGTGGATCACCAACGGCTCCGTCGCCGGCGTCGCCGTGGTGTGGGCGCAGAGCGACGACGGGATCCGGGGGTTCGTGGTGCCGACCGACAGTCCGGGCTTCTCCGCCCCGGAGATCAAGCACAAGTGGTCCCTGCGGGCCAGCGTGACCAGCGAGCTGGTCCTCGACGACGTGCGGCTGCCCGCAGACGCCGTGCTCCCGGAGGTCACCGGTCTGAAGGGACCGCTCAGCTGTCTGAACCACGCGCGTTACGGCATCGTGTGGGGCGCGATGGGGGCGGCCCGCTCCTGTTTCGAGGCCGCCGTCGGATACGCGAAGACCCGGGAGCAGTTCGGGCGGCCCATCGGGGGCTTCCAGCTCACCCAGGCCAAGCTCGCCGACATGGCGGTCGAGCTGCACAAGGGGATCCTGCTCGCCCACCATCTGGGGCGGCGCATGGACGCCGGCCGCCTGCGTCCCGAGCAGGTCAGCTTCGGCAAGCTCAACAACGTGCGGGAGGCGATCGAGATCTGCCGGACCGCCCGCACCGTCCTCGGGGCCAACGGGATCTCGCTCGAGTACCCGGTCATGCGGCACGCGACCAACCTCGAGTCGGTGCTCACCTACGAGGGAACCGTCGAGATGCACCAGCTCGTGCTGGGCAAGGCGCTCACCGGACTCGACGCCTTCCGCTGACCCCCGAAGGGGGCAGGGCCGGTGAGCGGCCCTGCCTCAGCTCTGGTTGAAGAAACCGTCCGTCCGGCGCGCGGACGGGTCCCCGTTCACGATCTCCGTGTTGGCGGGGGTCAGCAGGAACACCCGGGTGGACACCCGCTCGATCGAACCCCGCAGACCGAAGATCAGCCCGGCCGCGAAGTCGACGACGCGCTTGGCGTCGGCGGCCTCCATGGCGGTGAGGTTCATGATGACCGGCACGCCCTCGCGGAACAGCTCACCGATCGCCCGCGCGTCCCGGAAGCTGTCCGGGGTGACGGTGCCGATCCGGCGGCCCTTCTCCTCGGCCGTGTCCGCGGCCACCTTCACTCGGGGGTCGGTGACCCAGGCGTCGCCGGAGTCGGTCCCCTCGGAATAGTCGTCGTCGTAGTAACGCTCGTCATCGTTGTCGTCGACGAGGCCAAGCCAGGCACTCGCCTTGCGCACCGATCCCATGGACGCCTCCTCTCACAGCGGTCATTCTGCTTTCCGCATTCCCCATGGTCGTCCATGATGCGGATGTCGCGCCAAGTGGATAGACGCCGCGCGGGGGGTTTGTGACGGTACTGGTGCACAGGGAATCCGTCGAGAGCCCGCGTCTCCCAAGGGTCCTACCGGATACGGCTGCTGACTGTGAGTGAAATATGATTCTTCGTGGCGGATGGGTGACGCTCGGTGCGTCCGGGTGAACGAGTGCCCCGGATCCGGCATGACAATCAGTCGATAGCATGCGGCAGCTCAATGTCCCAAGGACGACGGGGGTTGTCGTGTTCGGAATCGTCAGACCGTGCTCTCACCGGCTCGGCGAGAGCCTCAAGACCCAGTGGATGGCGCACCTGTGCGGGCTCTGTCTCGCGCTGCGCGGCGACCACGGGCAGTTCGCCCGGGTCGTCACCAACTACGACGGCCTGCTCATATCGGTTCTGACGGAGGCTCAGGCCGAGCGCGCCACGGCCGGCGGATGGCGGCGCACGGCGGGACCGTGCCCGCTGCGCGGCATGCGCACCGCGTCCGTCGCCCGCGGCGAGGGCGCCCGGCTCGCGGCCGCCGTCTCGCTGGTGCTCGCCTCCGCCAAGGTGCGCGACCACGTCGCCGACGGGGACGGCCTGCTCGCGCGACGGCCCGTCGCCGTCGCCGCGCGCCGCGTCGCCGCCGGCTGGGGACGGGCCGGCGAACGGAGCGGGGCCGCCGTCGGGTTCGACACCGCCGTCCTGGTCGACGCGGTCGACCGGCAGATCGGCATCGAGGCGCTCGCCGGACCGGGCACCCCGCTGCTGAGCGTCACCGAGCCGACCGAGACCGCCACCGCCGCCGCCTTCGCGCACACCGCGATCCTGGCGGGCAGGCCGGGCAACACCGCGCCGCTCGCCGAGGCCGGCCGTCTCTTCGGACGTCTCGCGCATCTGCTGGACGCGGTCGAGGACCGGGAGGCGGACGCCGCGGCCGGCGCCTGGAACCCGCTCACGGCCACCGGGACCCCGCTCACCGAGGCCCGCCGGCTCGCCGACGACGCCCTGCACGGCATCCGGCTCGCCCTGAAGGACGTGGAGTTCGTGGAGGGCAGGCTGGCGCACCTGCTGCTCGCCCACGAGCTGGAACGGTCCGTCGAGCGCGCCTTCGGCACCCGGTCGTGCGGCCATGCGCACGGCCCTGAGGGCGCGTTCGGTCCGCCCACCGGCCCGTACGCCCCGCAGAACCCGGCGGATCCGCACGCGCCCGGCAACCCGTACGGAAACCCCTACGGCGGTGAGCCGCCCCGGCCCGGCAAGCGGGGCCTGCTGGCCGGCTGCGCCGTCGCGCTCGGGCTGTGCTGCACCTGCAAGGTGTGCTGCGCCGACGAGTTCGAGGGCCCCTGGTCGCGGAAGAAGCGCGAGGGCCTGTGCAACGACTGCGGGGACTGCTGTGACTGCAGCGGATGCGACTGCGGTTGCTGCGACTGTTGTGACGGGTGCGACTGCTGCTCCTGCGACTGCTCCTGCTGACACGGCCGGCGTTTCGACCGGTGCGGAGGGCGCGTCCCGCCCGTTGCGGCGGCGTCGCCCGTCAACGGTGGGGCGGGAGGGCCGCTGAGCGGCTCGCCGCCCGCACACGTATCCCTGGGCGAGGACGCGGATCTCGTACGACCGGTGTGCCGTCGCGGCGGGCCGGCCGAGCCGCTCCGGGCGGACCCGCGCCGGGGCGCCGCGTCGCCGCGCGAAAGGATCAGGGACCATGCCCGGGCGCTCCCGCTCCGACAAGACCGTGCCGCTCGCAGTGAAGATCGTGGTGAGCGGGGGGCTCGGGGTCGGCAAGACCACCTTCATCGGAGCCGTCTCCGAGATCGAGCCGCTCGACACGGAGGCGGCGATCACCCAGGTGTCGGTCGGGATCGACTCGCTCGAGGGCGTGGAGTCCAAGACGTCGACCACGGTCGCGCTCGACTTCGGGCGGATCACCCTCGACACGGCCATCGCGCTGTACCTCTTCGGCACGCCCGGGCAGAACCGCTTCGCGTTCCTGTGGGACGACCTGGCGGAGGGCGCGCTCGGGACGGTGATCCTCGCGGACACCCGGCGGATCGAGGACTGCTTCCCGGCCGTCGACTACTTCGAGGCCAGGGGAGCGCCGTTCGTGCTCGCCGTGAACCGGTTCGAGGGCACGGTGCGCATCCATCCGGAGGAGGTCCGGGACGCCTTGGGGCTGGGCGCCGACGTGCCGGTGCTCGAGTGCGACGCCCGGGAACGGGGCTCCGTGCGGGACGTGCTGGAGGCGCTGATGGACCGGGTGATCGGCTTCCGGGCCGGCCCGAGGACGCGGAACGGGAAGACGCCGGCCCCGGCCCCGGGCCCCACCGCCGGCCCCGCCCACAGCCGCGAACGCGGCCCCCGCCCCGGCCGCGGCGGAGAAGGCGCGCGTGTGACGGTGTGACGGTGTGTGGGTGTGACGGGGAGTCAGCCGGGCGAGGGGCGTGAAGCCGGCCGGGTGGGCTGAGGCGGATCGGACACGGCGCGTACGGCGCGGGCCCGGGGCGTGACAGCGGACAGAGTCGGGCTGTACTGCCTCCGTGCACCTTGTCGGTCGTTTTCTCCGCACAGCCCCTTCGACGGGGAACACATGGGGCGTGGAAGTCGAGGCAAAACATCACAACCTGGTCTGAGCTGGGGCAAGAGTGCTGCAAGAGGGCTCAACTCGCGCAGTTCGTTCACCGTCTGACGGCCGAAAGGCGCCCTTGCGCCTACCGGCCGTTCGGCCGAATACTCCCCCACAGCGCTTGTCAGGGTCGCGGCGCGTCCGGAATGCGGACGAATGTCGATCCTGGCTGCGCCTCACCTGGGCCTCGACCCCACACGACGGGCCCCCGACTTCCCCTGGGAGGGAACGAAACGTGAGGATCAAGCGCACCACCCCCACCATCCCCACGCACGGCATCTCGAGACGGGCCCGGCTGACCGCCGTCGCCACCGGACTCGTGGCCGCGGCCGCCATCGCGATCCCCCATGCGAACGCGGCCGACGACGCCGTCTACAGCAGGGCCGAACTCGAGAGCGCCGGCGACTCGGTGCTCCATGCGGACGTCCCGGGCACCGCCTGGGCCGTCGACGGCAAGACCAACCGGCTGGTGGTCACCGTCGACAGCACGGTGTCGGACGCCGAGATCGCGAAGATCAAGAGGCAGGCGGGCGACAACGCCGGCGCGCTCACGATCAAGCACACCCCGGGCAGGTTCACCAAGCTCATCGCAGGCGGCGACGCCATCTACGGCGGCGGCTACCGCTGCTCGCTCGGCTTCAACGTGCGCAGCGGCAGCACCTACTACTTCCTGACCGCCGGGCACTGCGGCGAGGTCGCCTCGACCTGGTACGCGAACTCGGGCCAGACCACCGTGCTGGGCACGAACAGCGGCTACAGCTTCCCGACCAACGACTACGCGCTGGTCCGGTACACCAACACCTCGGTCGCCAAGGCCGGCACCGCGGGCAACACCGACATCACCAGCGCCGGCAACGCCGCCGTGGGCCAGTCGGTGATCCGGGACGGCTCCACGACCGGCATCCACACCGGCCGGGTGACCGCCCTCAACGCCACGGTGAACTACGGCGGCGGCGACGTGGTCTACCAGATGATCCAGACCAACGTGTGCGCCGAGGGCGGCGACTCCGGCGGCCCGCTCTACACCTCCGGCGGCGTGGCGCTCGGCCTGACCTCCGGCGGCAGCGGCAACTGCTCGTCCGGCGGCACGACCTTCTTCCAGCCCGTGACCGAGGCCCTGAGCCGCTACGGCGTCAGCGTCTTCTAGGCC